>CAZOPW010000057.1:0-13297 GCA_964581795.1 uncultured Thermoplasmatales archaeon
ATTTATATAGATTAGAAGTTTATATTAAAAATAATGGGGATTAAACAAATTTTAACAAGGATTCCTTTGAAAAATATGCTCATTATTTTTTTAGGTTTCATGCTTTTTTTTAGTGGAAATGCATCACTTGCTCTTTTTACTCCAACCTATTCTGATTCAAAGGTTTTTTTGGAAAAACAAGTCATGAATGATTCGTTCACTCAAGCTTATTCTATTCAAGAGGATAACGATTTTGTCACAATTTCATTTGATAAGCAATCATCATATCTAATGAATCCTGGAAAACCACTTCTTCCAAAAACAACAAAAATATTCACTTATCCGTTAGGAACCCAAATTACAGATGTCAATGTTACCATTGAAACAAAACATGTTCAGTTAACTAAAAAAATCCAGCCTGCTCAACAACCACTTCCTCTCCATCCTTCATTACGGCCTTTGAATACTTCAGAAGCAATAGCTTTTGATGCTGATTGGTATGATCAAGACAAGTTTTTTCCATCTACACCATATTTGATTAGTAAGCATATTGGATTAGAAAAAAATAAACGAGTGCTTTTTTTAACTGTTACTCTATTTGCTCAGTATAATCCAAGTAATGATCTTCTTATTATTCCAAAGTCAACGAATGTCTCTGTAACATATCAGCTTCAAACATCCTTATGTTCAACAAATGATTCTTATGATTTACTTGTTATCACTGATGAACGATTTACTAATGAGTTGCAACCATTAGTTGATCATAAAAATAATATTGGTATGAAAACGATCATGAAAACCGTGCAAGAAATTCTCCCACAATTCGATGGTCGTGATGACGCTGAAGATGTAAAATTATGTATTAAACAAGCAATTGAAGAATGGGATATCAAATATGTTCTTCTTGCGGGAGGACGAAAAGGGCAATCATATGATTGGTTTGTTCCATCACGGCGGACGAATAATAAACAAAGTCAATGGGAAACTGGATATGAATCCGATTTGTACTTTGCTGATATTTATAAAATGGAAAATGATGAAATCGTGTTTGAAGATTGGGATAGCAATGGAAACGATGTGTTTGCAGAATGGAGTTTGTATGGTGAGTACAGTGACACCATTGATTATTTTCCTGATGTTTCTGTAGGCCGTCTTCCGTTTCGATCTGTTTCAGAGATATCACCAGTTGTTAATAAAATCATTTCGTATGAAACAGCAACAGATACTTCTTTTTTCAATAAAGCTCTTGTGTTTGGAGGAGACACGTTTCCACCAAGTCGAGGTGCTCCAATGGATCATGTGTATGAAGGAGAGGAAGTGACAGGGGTGACTGCAGATATTTTGGAAAACAAAGGTTTTTCTGTTGAAAAACTATGGTTATCATTAAATGCTTGGACGGATCAATCAGATGTGATCTCAACGATTAATAATGGCTGTGGATTCATTCATTTCGCAGGTCATGGCAATCCTGCATCCTGGGGAAATCATCCACCAGATGACACTGAAGATGTGTTTATTGATGGATTAACCGTGTTTTCAATGAAACAATTAGAAAATGGCGAAGAGTTACCTATTGTCATGGTTGGTGGATGTCATAATGCTCAATTCAATGTCACCATTAGAAACGTGATTTGGATTTTAAAACACTATGGAATCAAAGAGAGTTTTTTCTCGTATCCATTTCGGTTTTTTTACATGGATTGGATACCACGTGATTTTTGTTCTTGGTTAGTCTTTCATCCAACTGGTGGAGCAATTGCTTCAATTGGAAATACTGGTCTTGGGTATGGAAGTATTGGCGAAATTGGTGATTTAGATGGGGATAATATAACAGAGCCAGATTGCGTGGAAACCTATGGAGGTTGGATTGAAAGCCGTTTTTTTGATGCGTATGCAAATCAGAATCTTTCTGTTCTTGGAGAGATACACTCTCAAGCTATCATCGATTACATTACTATTATTGGAAACGTTGGAGTGTATCCAGAAGCTGGGGAAATTAATGAAGATCCTGTCGGACGTCAAACTATTGAGGAATGGGCGTTAATCGGTGATCCCAGTTTACAGATCATTGAGAACAATTAAAACAGGATATCACATTTCTTTGAAAAACAAATAATTATAAATAATTTCACGATTATTCTCTATTGAACGAAGTGTTAGAGAGGGAGAGACAGAGTTTATTTTAGGGCCCTGTGTAATTGGAGGATTGTGATGGGATCTGATGATATTGAACTGCTAAGACAATTCGGAGAAAATGTGAGAAAAAAACAAGATCAAAATAATCAACGGTTTCACCCTCCTGTTGTGAATACAAAAAAAGTGAAATATATATTTCGTTTCACTTGTAATAAAAGTATTTGTTTTTTTAAACGATTCTGTGCAAAGACAATGATTTATCTAGTCAAAATAAGGACCGTGTTTCATCTTAAGGTAGTTACGTATGATTATGAAAAGCAAAAAAGAAAAAAAAGAGGTGTGCAATCTTCAATAAACCAATGTGTTCTTGTTGAACATCAGAAACAATTGGGAAATACTTCAATTATTATTAGAAGACGAAAAAAAATTGCAAAAAAGAAACTAATAACAGAAGTTTACAATATCCCTCAAGAGTATGTTATGGCATATTATTTTCATCGTATAGATCAAGGTGAAAAACATTATCTTCAACCTTTTTATCCAAAGGATTCCATTTGGGATTTTAAGTATCACTTAAAAGAGTCATTGTTTACTCGAATTAAACGAGTTGTGAACCTGTTGAAACGATAAATCCATCTTTTTTTTTATTTTCGTGTATGAAATCTACTAAGATGGTAGAGATCAGTGTATACTTCTGAGCGAATATCTCGAATAACTGGTCGATTTGCTCTTGCTTGTTGTAATGAAGAAGGATCAAGTGAACAGGTGATCATTGATTCTTCAAAATAGGGTGCTTTTATCAGTTGATTGCCTAAAGGATCATACGCTTGGCTTCCTCCCCAGAAGACGAGGTTTTCTTGATTTCCAACGATATTTGCATAAATCATAAACACGGTGTTTTCAATAGCACGTCCCGGCAGGAGTGTTTCAAAATATGATCGAGTTACAGAAGGTGAAGCTGAAATGCAAATTAAGATATCTGCTCCTTGTAAAGAAAACGCTTTAGTGATTTCTGGAAAATAAATGTCGTAACAAATACAAATCCCGATTTTTCCAAACGGTGTATCAAACACCGGAAGGGTTTCACCTTCATCAAAAAAAATTTTTTCTTCAAATGGACCAAATGTAGGTAAAAACCATTTATGATATACGTCTACTGTTTTATTAGGATGAATAAGAATTGCTGCATTATGAATCAGACCTTTGATTGTATTATCTTTGAGTGGCATACCAAAAATGATGTATTTGTTGTTTTGTTCTGCGAGTTGTTGAAGGGTGGTTATTGATTTTCCATTAACTGTTTCTGCTAATGAGCG
The DNA here is from genome assembly GCA_964581795.1 of uncultured Thermoplasmatales archaeon. GTDB lineage: Archaea > Thermoplasmatota > E2 > DHVEG-1 > DHVEG-1 > EX4572-165. The sequence continues at coordinate 3,432 of CAZOPW010000057.1, forward strand.
AATGTCGTCTTTGCATGGATATCCGGTTAATGTCATTTCACCAAAAACAATTAATTCTGCCGTTGATTGATTGATGTAGTCTTTCATTTTTGCTAAATTTTTTTGTTTTTTGCCAATAGCTGGCCGCATTGATACAATAGATACTTCCATTTTGATCACAAATGTGTTCTTTATTTTTCTATCTTTATTTTGATACTGAAAACTCTGATAGATTCTTTTTGGATTATTTTTTTGTTTATGAAACTCTCAAGAGTTTAAAGATTTTTAGTTAAAAAACTATTTTTCTGATTTTTTTCGTTACCTGTTTAAAATTGTTTAATCTTGTTAACTCAAAAAAAATTTTTAAAAAATGTATTTGATAGTTTTAGCACCTTTTAATTATTATTTTTTGTAATAAGCATTGCTATTAACAAAATATATAGCACATTTTTATAATGTAAATTATTGTTTGAACGAAAACCTTATAACTAGATATAAATATTAATATATTAGTGGATAATATGAAAACTATAAAGAAAAGAATGATAATTAGCGCTCTTTTTATCATGTTTTTATTACTCTCTGTTCCATTGCTTCCAGCTGTTGAGTTAAACATTGCTCGTGAGGAATACAAATCAAGAATTAAGGATCAGTTGTCCGGAAAAGACTCTTTTAGAGAGCTTCTTTCTGAAAAGATATCAAAACAAATAGATGATAAAACATCTTTTACTGATCTTATAGATTTCATAACTTCTAATGAAGAAGAGGAAAAGCAATCGTTCTCAGCTCAAAGTATTGTTCTTTTAGACATCATTATTATTATCTTATTTTTATTAGGGGTTTTTAAAGGGATTCCTAATTTCTTCCAAAATATATATTCAGTGATCATGGCTGTTGCAAATAGTATTGCATTTATAATAAAAACAATTGCTGACTTATTATTCAACTTAGTCGTGTTTACTGGTGAAAGTCTAATTACACTACTTATTGGAATAGGGCAAGTGATTGTTCAAATTCTTGAGTTTGGGGGAATCGCGTTTGTATCTCTTATTGCAGGAGTTATTTCAGTGATTGGATTGATATTATTTGGAATTGTGTTTGGAATCGTTAAATTAGCAAGTATTGCTTGGAGTGGTGTTGAAACCGTTTTGGGTCTAATCCTTGATATTTTACGATTGATTTATGAGGCAATATTTCAATCGAGATCTAATAAAATTCCAACCTAATTCTTTTTTTTATTTAAACAATATTTTTTTAATAATGGTTCGAATGGTGTCTAAATCAGAATCAAGGTAGATAGCCCCAAAAACAGCTTCTAAGGTATTTGCGAGATTAGAAGGGGTTTCGTTCCCATTTTGTTTTAATTCGCCTTTACCGAGGAGTAAATAACGTCCTAATTGAAGTTCCTTTGCTTTTTGAGCTAAATGATTGTTATTGACAAAAATCGCTCTCCTTCGAGTAAGCTCTCCTTCTGAAAAAAACATATTCTTTTCATACAGCATTTCTGCGATGACAAAATTAAGCACACTATCTCCTAAGAATTCTAATCGCTCATTATACTCTGGAGCATCCATTGATTCAAAAGCAAACGTTTTATGGGTTAATGCTTTTTTTAATAACTCTTTATCTTTAAAAGTATATTCAAGCTTTTTTTCTAATGAAGAAATCCTTTTTTGAAACATGGAGATGTCCTCAACTAAAATTATTGTCTCATTATCGTTTGTAAGCGAATTCATGGTTTAGTAGTGAATGAAATTAATTCTATTAATTGTTTACCCACTTGCTTATCATCGAAAACAGCGATAATTTCTTCTGGTTTCAAATAAGGTCTATTTCTTATTAAACGCATCGCACGTTTTTTCCCAATCATAGGAAGAGCTTGCAACGTGTTCAATGTTGCCTTGTTAATATTTAATGGATGTGGAATAGCAGTTACTGATCTAAATCCATGATCAACAACAGTGACATTTATGTTTTGATGAAGGAAGACATTGGCGATAATTCCGATTAGTAAAGGATAAGATCCCATTTGTCGACCAAATACTATTTTACCTTGTTTCTTTTCAGTGATGACGTCTTTTAAAACCGTTCCAACAGGAAGCATTCTTTTTAAAAGTGGTGCATTGATGTTAAGAGCAACTGTTTTTTTGAATTGTATGAATTGTGACCGATGTTTTTTCATTCGTTTTTCAGTATCTGAATTATCTAAAGATGAATGTGGTAGTGGTATAACTTGACGAATATTTATGCGTCTAACTAGAAGATTTTCCTTAATTATTTTTTTTAAGAACGCTAAATTCAATTGAAACGTTTTTTTCCGTTCACCTGGTAGACCAAATAGAAAATTAAGTCCAGGTAGGAACTCAGGAAGGCCATTAGTTCCTCTATTTTTTCCAATTTCATTTAAAAGTTGTATTGCGGTGAATACTTGATCACTTGTTGCCTTTAGATTATTAAAATCAATGACTTGTGGATCAACGCTTTCAACTCCAAATGCGGCAACATCTCCTGGTGTATGATATTTAACTATTATTTCTGCAACTTGTTTACTTTTTTCAGGATGCCGAGCAAGTACCCCTGGATTTGCATTATCCACATGAAGTGTTCTCAGCTTAGGAGTAACTTGGCGGATGCGATGAAATAATTCTCTGATAGCTTCAGGATTTGGTGTTGGAAATTCTTTTTTGGAAGCATTTTGTGCCATATATGAGAAAATACATGGTTGATTACCCAAACGAAAGTGTCTTATTGAATGATCATATAATGCTTTTACTTCTGAAACAATATCATTTATAGGTCTAAAATCTGGTTGACCTTTTTGTGGTTCTGAACAGAATGAACATCCACCAACGATTGCACGTGGACATCCTCTAAACGTTTCAATTTCAGCGAGTAATCGATTTGGATAATATGAATGTTGATTTACAAGGCTTGCTCCGTTTATTGCAAACTCATGAATCTGATGGGAATTCTTCCTAGTAATTCTTGGTGAAATTGCATCTATTGAATCATTCTTTAAAAAATAATCATAAAAAAATATTTCACTATCTCCTGAAACGATTTCATCAAAAAAACTATAGAATTTTTTGAGTTTCTGAGGTTTTTTTCCTCCATGTAGACCATATCCTATTTGAGCAGCTGGCCCACAGAGGATTTTTTGAGGATGATGTAATGAAGAAAAAATATGCTCTGTTTCTTTTGGACTCATTGGATAGGAGGCAAGGTATTTTCCTGGAACGGAAACTCCAGCTATAGCGATGACTATATTGCTTTTTTCCAATTGAGATTTTAATCCTGGCTTGTTTCGAAAATCATCAATGGTGTAATATTGAATTGGTATTGATGGATCAACGGTCCAGATTGCTCCTGCGATGTATCGTGGATAAGGGCTAATGTATGGTGGAACACCTAAACAAGTTGGTTCATCAACATATCCATCTAGGATGGTTACTACAGTCATAAGAGTCCGCTTATTAATGAAAAGTTAGTGTTTATTAAATATTATCTGTTATTCTCCAATGAGTTGAACGATGATTCGCCGATCTCTTGGACGAGTGTCAAAATCAATGAACACGACTTGTTGCCAGGTGCCATGAACTAATTTTTTTTGATGAAAAGGTATTGTAACACTTGGCCCCATGAGACTTGCTTTCACATGTGACCTGCCATTATCATCATGCCAGGTCTCATGATGAGCATAATATTTATTTTTAGGAGCAATTTCATTCATTGTTTCTGGAAAATCTTGTTGTAAACCTGGTTCAAATTCTATTGTTGTAAGAGAACCTGTTGAACCTGGAACAAACACACAAACAATCCCATTAGTAAGATTTGACTCTTTTACTGTTTGTTGAATGTCTTCTGTGATATCTTTCATATCATTTTCGCCATTAGTTGAAAAATGTAATTCTTTGTAATAGCAAGTCATGTTTTTTTCCTCAATTATTTTCAATTATATCTATGAATATCTTTTTTTTAAAATTTTACTTTTTTACCGCTTGCATCCCTAGTAAAGACTCCAAAATCATCAATGTGATGTAATTGTTCTTTGGAAAACACGGGCCCTTCAACACAAACTCTGAGTCCTTTTCCCACTACACACTGACCACAAAGACCAACACCACATTTCATGTATCTTTCTAAAGATGCTTCAAATATGATATCTTTATTTTCACATATTTGATATAATGATTTCATCATAAGTTCAGGTCCACATGTGTAGATTGCATCAAAATCTTGGTCTTCAATTATCTCTTGGGCTTTTGTTGTTGCTAATCCTTTACTTCCATAACTTCCATCATCAGTAGTGATATGAACTGTTGCCCCACTTTTTTGCAATCTTTTTCTAAAAAAGAGTTCATCTTTTGTTTTTGCACCAAGTATAATCGTTGCTCGTTTGTTATCTAATAAGACTTTTTCTACAGCCGGTGCCATCATTGCAGCACCTGTTCCACCTGCAACAAAAAGAGGGTGTTCTCCTTTTAATGAAAATCCATTTCCATAAGGGCCACGAATTCCGATCAGTTCATCTGTTTTTTTATTATATAATTCTTTAGTTGCATCTCCGACTACTCGAAAAGTAATTCCTTTTACATCGTTTTTTATTATAGAAACGCTCATTGGTATTTCATCAATACCTGGAATCCAAATCATGTAAAATTGACCTGAATTAACAGGATCTGAATGATTAAAAAGAATTGTTTTCACATTCGTTGTTTCCACAGTCGTTTCAAGGATAGGGGAAGTAACTATTTTATTATTCATTTATGGGCAACTCCGATTAATTCAGTAATTGAATAAAAATTATGTTCTTTCATCCACGTTCTCATTTCATCACATATTTGATAAAATATTTCAAAACCGTGACTGTATAACGCGGTCCCTATTTGAACACTGGTCGCTCCAGCCATTATGTATTCGAGAGCATCAAAACCAGTTTTGATTCCTCCAACACCAATAATTGGAATTTCTAAGTTATCATATAATTGATAAACTGATCGAATACCTATTGGTTTAATCGCTGGACCGCTGTATCCTCCAATAATATTTCCCAATACGGGTCGTTGAAGATTAAGATTAATGCTCATAGCGTTTAGTGTATTTATTGCAACAATAGCATGTGCTCCTGCTTTTTCTGCAGATTTTCCAATGCGGATAATATCGTTAACTTGTGCGGAGATTTTTACAAACACAGGAATTGAACAATTTTTTGTAACTGTTTTAGTTATTTCTGAAACTAGCTGGGGATCTTGGCCTATCTGAAGGCCGTAGCCTTTTGCATGAGGACAACTGAGATTAAGTTCTAATCCTTGGACAAAAGGTTCCATTTTATTAGCGATTTTAATGAATTCTTCAGTAGTTGATCCAAATATACTTCCTATAACGATGCTATTAGAAGATTTTAGTTCTTGTAATTCTTCCAAATATGCGTCTATCCCTGGGTTTGGAAGACCCATTGCATTTAAAATCCCGTGTTCAAGTTCAACAAACGTTGGATTAGGATGTCCTTTTCTCGGTTTTAATCCAATGGATTTGGTGACTACGGCACCAGCTCCAGATGCCAACACTCGTTTCATACTTCCTGCATCTTCATCCATTATTCCAGAAGCTAGCATCGTTGGATTGGGAAGCTGAATGGAGTCTATCTTTGTTGAGAGATCAACCAGTTTAATCACCTGGTAAAAAGGTAATAACCTTTCTTATTTAAATGCATTTAACCTTTTTAAAATGGTTTTCACGAAATACTTTTAAAATGATTTTCTTTAAGATTCAATATGGCGAATTATTTAATTACCAAATGGTTTGGTTGTTTCCTCATAAATGAAAGTAAACAGATTGTCAATCAACATCTGTTTTCAATGAATAATGATGATTTATTTGAAAATTTAGAAGCGATTCGCAATGGAAATGTGTTAGATATCGAAAAAAAAATTGCTGAAAACGAACAACCGTATGTTGCTGAGAAACGATTAAATCACCTAGGATTGTATCAACCTGATAAAAAGGTTTTTAAAACTTTTAACTTAGATCCACAAGTTTTTGGTTTTTCATACGATCTTCTGCAAGAAATTCTCTGTTCGCTTACTGAAAAAGAAGTGTTTCATGCATTGAATCAAGCAGATTATCAAGTTATTCAACAAGTGAATGCATTAGATGAATTACAACACATTGATAACATGTTAAGTGAACGCATGATGGCATGGAATATTTACCCAGGACATGAGAAGTATCAAGATCCTGTCATTCATTTGAAAGATCACATTGAAAAAAACCAGTCTTTATTAAAAAATCAAATAGAAACATCTGCAACAGATTTAGCACCAAACATTAGTGAATTGGTTGGTCCTATGATTGCTGCTCGATTATTAGCACATGCTGGTTCTCTAAGAAAACTTGCGATGCTTCCATCTTCATCGATTCAACTACTCGGTGCTGAAAAGGCATTATTTCGGTTTAAAAAACAAGGCGGAAAACCCCCGAAACATGGAGTCATCTTTCAGCATCCATTGATTAGTAAATCTCCGTATTCATTCCGGGGGAAACATGCACGATTACTTTCTGCTAAAATTTCTATTGCTGCGAAAGCAGATATGTTTACAAAACGATTCATCGCTCCAATGTTAAAAGAACAATTGTATGAGCAGGTGAAAAAGAATAGCTAATGATTTTTGTGGGCAGAGTTAGGTTTCTTAGTTCATTTGAATATGTTATGAAATTATGGATTTCAATTTATTTGCTATAAGTATAAGTACTGTGAATAATATTTTACTCCGCATTTTGGTGAAAGGAAGGATGAGTTACCATGAGTGATCTTCGAACTGTATTACGAGATATGGGTGCCGTATGCATCATGATCGGTGTAGTCTCATTAATCACCGTGTTGGTACCAGTTTATTTCGGAGAAGTCCCTGGTTCAGCCATTGATGGAGTAACTCCTTTACTTATTACTTCTGCTGTGTTTTTTTTATTTGGAATTCCTTTTTATTTATTGTTTAAAAACGCAGATCCTGCTAATTTTAAAAGTGCTATGGTAACCGCTGCTCTAGGATGGTTAACAATTTCTATCGTTGGTAGTCTTCCATTTTTACTTATCCCGTATGATACGGTTACTCTTGCAATGATGGATTCTTTGTCAGCGTTTTTCGAATCTATGTCCGGATGGACGGGTACAGGACTAACGATGATTGATAATGAAGCATTACTCCCATTTACGTTACAGTTTTGGAGAACATTTATTCAATGGATAGGTGGCGTAGGAGTAATCGTGTTAACTTTGAGTATTCTTGCTCGTCCAGGTACTGGTTCCTACGTATTATATAAAGGAGAAGCTCGTGATCAAAAGACACATCCATCCATTGTTTCTACTGTTCGAACGATTTGGTGGATTTTTTTATTATATACGGTGATTGGAATTGTGGCTTTAACCGTAGTTGGTTTTATAGTTGAAGGAAATGGAATGGATCCATGGCAAGCGTTAAACCATGGGATGACGGGTCTTGCAACTGGAGGGTTCTCTGTCACTGATGATAGTATTGCTTCATTTGATGCAATAAGTCAATTCGTCGTGGTCATTTTAATGGTTCTAGGTAGTGTTGCATTTGCTGCTCATTATGATTTATTAAATGGTCGATTAAAACGATTTTTTCATGATCCACAATTAAGAAGCATGTTATTGTTATTTGCTGTTGGAATTGTTATTTTAATGATTTTAAATGTCCAAGAAGTAATTACTCTATCAACTCTTGCTGAAGCATTTGGGCCTGCTGCGTTTCAGTTTATTTCAGCTTTAACATGTACAGGTTTTGCTTCTGTTGAAACGCTTACGACCTGGTCAGAATCATCTCTTTTATTGTTATCGTTTGCTATGGTTATTGGTGGTGCAGCGGGTTCTACCGCTGGAGGAATTAAATTATTTCGAGCAATTTTATTATATAAAGGAGTAGGATGGAGGATTAAACAAGCAATTTCCACACCTAGAAGAGTGTTTGTTCATAAACTTGGTGAAAAACCGTTATCAAAGGAAAACGCAATGGATTTAATTAATGAAGCAGCTATTATTTCGTTTATTTGGATTATTATTTTATCTGTTTCTGTAATAATTCTTTCATCTATCTACAGTGATTATTCTCTAGGAAAAGTGGTTTTTGAAGTATGTTCAGCTCAGGGTAATGTTGGGTTAACCGCCGGTATTACATCAATGTCAATGGATACGTTAGCTAAATCTATGTTAATTATTAATATGTGGGTTGGGCGATTAGAAATTATTCCGATTATTGTATTAATCAGATCCTTATTTGGCATTCGAAGAAACCTTATTTAAAAAAAATTTTTATTCTGTAGATTCCTCTTTGATCAACACGAATTGTTTATCTTGATATTTTTTTATGTACTTTTCAAGTTGTCTGATTGCGGTGAGAAGTTTATAGATTTCTTCATCTTCTGGATCAGATGGCACACTTGATTGAGGATGTTCTTCTTTTCGTTTATGAAATTCCGTTTGTTGATACTCTTCATTAAGAATGTTTCTTGCATCTTTAAGGATTTTGATCCTATCAGTAAGTTCTTGAAGATCTGGCATAAACCATGTTTCCTCCATCTCAACGGGTATATAATGACATAGACAATGGTGTTCAAATAGTTTTGTTTTTCTCACTGCATTCTACTTTACCATATTTTTGTTTTAAAAAGGAATACACATTTAAGCAGTTAAAAGGATTCATTTTGTGTGGTGTGAATGGATAAAACTAAGAGATATGAACAGTTGAGTACTGAGATAATACAATGTACTCAATGTGATTTATACAAAACAAGAACTCATGCTGTTGTTGGAGAAGGAAGTCTTGAAGCTGATCTTTTTTTTATTGGTGAAGCACCAGGTCTCAATGAAGATAAACAAGGTAAACCTTTTGTTGGAAGAGCAGGAGTAATCTTAGATGAACTCCTTGCCTCAATTAATTTAAACCGTGATGATATTTATATTGCAAATATTTTAAAATGTAGGCCGCCAAACAATAGAAATCCAAAACAAAATGAAATTCAAACTTGTACGCCCTATTTAGAACGTCAATTAGATTTGATTAACCCGGAAGTTATTATTCCAATGGGATCATTTTCAACTGAATATATTTTTCATAAATTTGATATCCCCTTTACTAAAATAAGTAAACTTCATGGGAAAGTAGTGACAAAAAATACATTGTATGAAACAATTCATATTCTTCCCTTGTATCATCCTGCAGTTGCAACGTATAATCCTAATAAAAAAATGGTATTATTAGAAGACATTAAACAAGTGAAACCATTTATTATGTCGCATTCATTATCACATTAATACCTTATCACTTATCTTTTATTTTAATATAGTAAGATATCATGGTGTAGCAACATGAATACACGAACTAAGCACATCAGAAATGCTCCAATTATTGATTTACATTCAAATGTTCATATTCCTGATAACGTTATTTCTTTTGGGCAAGGAATTCCTTTTTTTCCACCGCCACAACAAGCTTTAGAAGCCATGACAACTTCATTATCTGATCCAGTTGGATTTCAATATTCAACTGATAATGGAAGACCATTGTTACGGGATATTATTGCTGAAAAAATCAAAAAAGAACAGAAAATTACGGTGAATCCAACAGAAGAAATCATGGTAACTAGTGGAGCTAATCAAGCATTTATGAACACCATCTTATCAATTACAGAACCTGGTGATGAAATCGTTTTTTTCACTCCTACGTATTTTAATTACATCATGGCGGCAGAATTAGCTAGTTGTAAACCAATCCTAATTAATACAAACCAATGGTATAAACCACTTATTTCAATGTTAAAAGAAAAGATTACATCTAAAACAAAAGCAATTGTGACAGTATCTCCAAATA
>CAZOPW010000058.1:0-12338 GCA_964581795.1 uncultured Thermoplasmatales archaeon
GGTGAGAATAAGACCACATGTTTAAAATATATGTCAACTGACACTTCAGTAAAATGTTTTATAAATCACAACGTTTTTTGTCATAAGAGTCAAATTTTACAAGTGCACTTTATGATTAAGAAATAATTAAAAATATAACATTTTAAAAAACGATTAATTACTTTTGATTAAAATGAAGTATATGTTTTTCATTTTTTTCCTTTCAATTAATGATACATAAGAACAAAAAAATTAGAAAAAAAGAGAATGTAGACATCTATTGTTTTAAATATCTCTTATTTATTTACAAATATTTGCTTAGAAGTAAATCTTCTAAATTATACGTCCGAAGTTCCCACGCTTTACAAATCATTTCTTTTATTGCCTCCCCATTTTTAGGCAAACGGAATAATGAGACTATCATTTATCAATTCTTTCATTTATTCAAATATTTAAAAAGAAAAATATTCTATTAAATTAAAAAATACTAGATAAAAAAAGAAAAATATCTAATCTTTCAATATTCGATCAACCGTATTCAACAACGTATCTTTATCAAAGGGTTTTAAAATATAATCAGATAATCCTTCATCAAGCAATGTTTCTTTCCTTTTTTCTGAAATTTCAAGAACACTCATAAATGCTACTTTTAAATCAGAATAATTCTTTTTTATTCGATTAAATACATCCCAACCACTCATTCCAGGCATCATAATATCAAGAAGCACTAAATCGACATTTTCCTTCTCTAATTTTTCAAGACATTCTTCACCACTATATGCGGCAACAACTTCATATCCACCAATCTCTAGTACAGTACGTGTAAGATCAACAATATCTGGTTCATTGTCGACAACCATAATTCTTTTCATTCTATCCTACCACCATTCTACTATGAATGTCAATTCTACAAGCGTGTATATTATTAACGTATATAAACAATTAACCCTTTTTAAGCTGCCGATTAAAAAATGAGAAAATAAATAGAATCTTTAAATGAGATTACTATATTCATCAAAAAAAGGAGATAAATCCTGTGACTGCCCAAACCAAAAAAGTTCCTGTGAGAACAAAACTTTTTGCTCATTTAGAAACAATGAGGCCATACACCGTGATATGGTGTGGTTTGGTTAGTCTTGCTGGAGCTTGTTTAAGCTGGGGACGATTACCACCAGTAGATATTGCTATTTTATCACTGATAATCCCAATCATGGGGTGGATTGCAGGATTATATTTATCAGATTATCTCGATCGAGATTTGGATGTAATAGAAAAACCACATCGCCCGATTCCATCAGGTAGAATTAAACCACATGAAGCATTGATCGTAGGAGGAATATATGCTTCGATAGGAGCAATCTTTTCAATGTATCTTGGTATAAGAAATTTTGGACTAGTATTTATTGTGGCAGTTCTTGTTTTAACTTATACTTCAATTGCTAAATCAAAAGGTTTCTTGGGTCATATTAATCGAGGTTTTGTCACTGTAGCTGCATATGTATATGGAATATTTACTGTTCCGGTTGAACTTGAAGCAATCCCTTTTTATATCTGGTTTCTTGCTATCGTCTTTTTATTTCACGATGCTAACAGCAACTTAGTAGGAGCGATTAGAGACATAGAGGGTGATAAAAAAGGAGGATATCAAACCATACCTGTTAAATATGGGTTGAATAAATCTATAATATTATCTGCTCTACTGACGGCAATTTGGTTTCCAATTGCACTCATTTTGCCATTACAATATAATTTCGTCAACCAGTATTACTACTATCTGATTTTAATAGATGTAGTCATTCTTCTTTCATTTTATAGTTTTTCTATATGGTCAATAAAATCGTATAGCAGAAAAAAAGCATTAAAATATCATGAATTTTTTGTCATTGAACGAATCACGCTTGCATCAGCTTTTATCATTGGATCTACTACTCTTCCTATTGGTATAAGTATTTATGTTACAACATTAGTATTAACAATTTTATTTCAAATCATTTTGCGTTCACGATATGAATTTAAGGATGGAACTCAACAATGAACTGTTTAGTGACTGGAGCCTCAGGATTCATTGGTAATGCTTTAGTTCATCGTCTTTGTGAAAATAAACATAATGTAATTGGTCTTATCCATACTCATACTCCTCCAAAAAAACATCCTAAAGCAGTCTACATCATCGATGATATTGTTGATCCGGGAGAGCAATTAAAACAAGCTTGTGAAAAAACTGATGTTGTGTTTCATTGTGCAGCATATGTAAAGGATTACGGTCCTAAAAAAAATTTTTATGATGTGAACGTGAAAGGAACAAAAAATATTGTCCATAATTGTAAAAACTCAGTAAAGCGATTTGTGTTTCTCAGTCATATCCCTTATGAAAAAGTAACCTCGTCAAATTATTATAATAAAACAAAAATGCTAGCAGAAGCATTTTTACATCGACAATACAAACACCATGATTTTCCTGTTGTTATCATTCGACCAGGAAATGTATATGGTCCAGGAGCAACTACTTGGGTTATCAGACCATTACAGGCTATTAAAAAAGATCGAATTGCTCTTATAGATCGAGGGTCTGGAATCTTTCATCACACGTACATAGATAATTTACTTGATGCGCTTGTAGCTGCAGCAAAAAAAGAAAATATCATAGGTAGTTCTATCAATGTTACAGATGGAGATTACGATGTTACTTGGGGTACTTATTTAAATGATTTGGCAGCACTAATTGATAAAGATCCAATTAAGAAAAATTTATCCAAGCCGACTGCATTATTTATCGGCAATATAATGATGATTCTACATAAGATATTTGGTATTAATCCCTGGGTTACACCACAAGCCGTTGAGACATTTACAAATAGGAAGGAAGTTTCCATTTCAAAAGCAGAAAAACTTCTTGACTATACTCCAAAAATTGATTATGATGAAGGTATGAAGCAAGTAAAAAAATGGATTGAATCGGAAGATCTTACTGATTTTTAATTTGTGAAATTATGATAAAAAAAATATTGAGTTTCCTGCAAAAACTTGTTTTTTCAAAAGTTGGAGACCATATTAAACCAGGTTCATTCAAAAGAACGATGGATGTTGCTTTTGTTTTATTTGAAAAAATTGCTTTTGCTTTTGAAGATCTATCAACAAATTACATTAATGTTTATAAACAAATAGTTGAAAATGAACTAGAATTACTTGATAATTATTCATTAAAAAACATTCTTGTGATTGGATCTGGATCGATTCCTTCAACTCCTATTTTAATTAGTAAAAAATCAAATGCACATGTTGTCTGTATTGATATTGATGAACATGCAATCAAAAAATCGAATACATTAATTAAAAACCGCGGTTTAACTCATAAAATTGAAATAAAACCTGGCGATGGAAATCATATATCATTAGAAGGATATGATGCAATTTTTATTTTATATGGGATGAAAAGCCAGCGAAAAATTCTTAATTATCTTTCTGAAAATCTTCCTCGAAACGTACCAGTTATTCTACGTGTGGTTCCACAAAATGATTTAGCTTTAATTGATAATGAACCTTATGATTTATCAACCAATTTCAATGTGATAAATAAGAAAAGATCACATAGTTGGGGATTATTAGATTCGTATCTACTAGAAAGTAAATCAACTGAAGGATTATCAAAAGAGAAATAGGTAATAGCAGTAACTTATGATTCTTTATTTTGTAATTTTGAAATAATGACTTTCGAATATTGCGTATTATTTTCACATCTAATTTTATCGTATTGCGTCACTGTTACAGTAACATCAGATCCTATTTTAGCTTGAAATCGTTTTTTTAGTTCGGATATAATTTTTTCTGCAGGAATATGTTTGTCTTTCTGCTCATCAATTACTACTTTTATCTCTATATCATCTAACTGATGTTGAACTATTTGGAATTGATTGATTTTATATGAATCGAAATATTCCATTGTTTTCGCTGGAATTCCAGTTAACGCTAAGGGAGAGAGTGTTTTTCCATTTGGTAAGTAAATTAATTCTGAAACTCTTCCTTGAATGGTTTTTATCATTTCTGATGTAATACCACAAGAAGGATGTTTTTTTATTGGAATGGCAATATCATCGATGCCTGTATAACGAATGATTGGTGTTCCTGCACCATATAATTTCGTGATTACTGTATGACCTATTGTATTGTATGGAACTGGGTTATCGTTATTATCTAAAAATTCGATTTTGACAAAGTCAGAATGAATATGATAATCTCCCTCAATACATTCAAAACTCAACGGTCCTCCTTCAGTAGTACCATATGCATCAAAAACTCGTTTACCATACACCTGCTCTATATATTGTTTTGTGTATCCATCAAGCATCGATCCACTCGACATTAGATATATTGGATCAACTTGTTTACCATGGCCTTTTTCTTTTAAATACGCTAATTGCCGTAGCATATTAGGATCTGAACCAATATATTCAGGTTGAAATTCATCAAGCTTTTTCATAATTTTTTCAGGTTTTTCAGCAAGATTAAGGTATTGAATGTTTTTTAATTTAAACAACCGATTTAAAATCGGTAGACTTTGGATAAAAAAAGCATTTTCCGCACTACCTGGCTCAGTATCAATAATTAATGCAACCTTGGATTTCCTCCAACTGCCACCATATGCTTTCAAGGTTCTTGCAAACGCAAGCAGACTTTTTAGTGTTGTAAAATAATCATAGATAACAAAGACCGGTTTTCCAGTTGAACCAGATGTTGAAACAATGAACGATTTTTCTGGATCAAGATTCGGTGGCCGTATCCCATATGGATAATTCTTTCGCAAATCTTCTTTAGTAATAAAAGGAAGCTTGGAAATATCATCGATTCCTTTGATATCAGTAGGATGTACACCATGCTTTTTATATTTCTCATGATACATCGGAACCGTGTAAGCATAATTAACAATGTGGCGGAATTGTTTATCTTGATAACTTTTCAATTGTTCTTCAGTTATGTTCCACAATCTGTTGACATCAGAAAGATACATCTTAGCTAAGCGAATAAGATTTGAAAGTGTAGAAAATGAATTCATCAAGATTCAACTCTCTTTTTTGAAAGGTTTGGTGTAGATAATATCTTTATAAGATTAGCATATTTAACTTTGTTTGATTGCTATTTAAAAAAAGTGAATAGAGATGAGTGCCTTAACCCTAATCAAAAGCTTTCTACAGTCTAAAATCAGAGAACATTATTCTCGAAACCACATTTTAAACCTACAGGAAAAAAAAGTAAGAAAACAATTACTACATGCATTTGATCATTCTTCATTTTATCGGGAATTGTATAGTTCTCAAGGTATTTCTAGAGATGATTTATTATCTATCGATTTTGAAAAAATACCATCTGTTGATAAAGAAATGCTTATGAATCACTTTAATGAAGTGGTGACAAGTGATGATATAACTAAAGAAGAAGTTTTAGATTTTTTAGATGAAAGCACACATACAAATGACTTATTCAAAAATAAATATCACGTTCTCCACACTTCTGGATCATCTGGAAAGTTAGGTATTTTTGTGTATGAAAAACATGAATGGGATACACTTTATCCCTATATTACAAATGTTTTTGATTTCAATTTTAGAAAAAACAAATCGGTGTTTATTGGAGCTGTTGGAGGCCATTTCACTGGATCAAGTTTTATATCCTGGTGTAAAAAGGGAATCACCAGATTTTTTTGTGACCCATTGATAATTGATGTGAATGACCCTTTAGATAACATTATTCAACGTTTAAACGATTTCCAACCTGATATTCTAGGGGGTTATTTTAATGCGTTGAAAGTATTAGCTCAAAAACAAGTTGAAAAAGAATTACAGATTAGCCCAAAGATTTTAACAAATTGTGGTGAAGGCATTAATCAAAAAGATAAGAAATTCATTGAAAATGTGTTTCAAGCACCAATGTCAAACCTGTATAGTTTCGCTGAATGTTATGTTTTAGGATTTGGAAAAGATGAATATGATGGAATCTATTTAAGAGATGACATTTGTCGAGTGGAAATAAAAAAAGACCATATTCTCATAACTAATCTTGTTAATAAGGTAGAACCAATCATCCGTTATCGTATTGATGATTATATAAAACCCAAAAAGGATAAACAGAATAAGTTGCCGTTTACGTTAATTGATAATGTTGTAGGTAGAGCAGAATTTGTGATTTGGTTTGAAAACGAAAATGGAAAAATGGATTTCATCCACCCGTTGATATTTACTGATTTTTATGTGAAAGGATTGGACAAACTTCAAATTGCAATTAAAAGTAAAACCTCATTTGAATTTCGTGCGGTAATTCAAAGTGAAGATAAAAAAAGAGTTATACAAGAAATAAGAATAAAACTAGATAAAATATTAAAAGAAAAAAAATTTTCTAACGTTGACTACACAATCAAGGAACATGATCAATTAGTACCGAATAAGAAAACAGGAAAATTTAATTTAATCGTTGATGAAAAGAAATGATTTTAAAATAATTCAATCGATTCTAAAAATGAAAATCCCGTTTGTAATATTTTCTAAACGCAAAATTGGTTAAAGCTGGTTTAAAACTTCCAATTCCTTTAACCGTAGCAACTGTTTTCACCCCTCGTTTAATAACGTTATCTATTGAGTAGAATTCCTTAGCTACCTTCCGAGCTCCATGCATGAGCTCTTCAGGAGTCATATTTTTTGGTTCAAAAACAACATCAACTTGGTTATATCGTGTCCAATCCTTTGTAAAAATTCTTCCTTCCCTATCTAATTTCTCAAACAATTTCGTCCCAGGATATGGTGTGAGAATATTGATTTCCAATACATCAAGATTCCATTGACTAATAGTATCAAGAGTAGTATCAAATACATCTGGGGTGTCATGGTCAAATCCAAAAATGATTCCTCCCTGAACAGCCATATTATAATCATGTAAACGATTGATTAATTTACTAAAATTTTCAACTTTGTTATGCGTTTTATGAGTTTCAATAAGAGCTTCTTGATTCACAGATTCAAAACCAACGAACCATTCAACACAGCCTGCTTTTCGAGCTAATTCTAAAAAACTATCATTTGCATTTGCTAACACATCAGTTGTTCCATTTGCAACCCATTTCTTTTTAATCTTCTGTTTAATCATTTCTTTAAAAAGCTCTTTTGCATATTTTTTGTTAAGAGTCAAATGGGGATCATGAATTACAAATATTTTATTTTGCATTTCTTTAATTTCTTCAACAACATCTTTCACTGGACGTTGTTTCACAATATTTCCACAAAAACTACTAATTGCACAAAATTCACAACTATGAGGACAACCTTTTGTGGTTTGAATTGCTCCCAAAAACGGGTTATGAATAATTAGATCTCTTCGAAGTGGAGGAACTTCTGAAATATCAAAATCATGGTTTCGTTCATAAATCCTTTTCAATTTCCCTTTTTCAAAATCCTTTAACACTTGTTTCCAAGTGACTTCAGCAAGTCCTTTCACCACACTATCAGCATGTTGTAATGCTTCCTCAGGTAATGCAGTAACATGATATCCGCCCATAACAACTTTTTTTCCTCGTCTCCTGAATTCATCAGCTATCTTGTATGCCCGTGGAGCTGTCATCGTGTATGTAGTTATACCAACTAAATCAACATCTTCATCGTAATTTAATTCTTCATAATTTTCATTTATGATTTTTACATCATGTTTCTCTGGAGTGATCGCAGCAAGATGAGGTAAAGTGATGATGGGGTAACCAAAAACGATTTTCCATGCACCAGGATCATTATAGGTACTTGATCCATGTCTGATTTTCGGAAAGACAAATAAAATTTTCATGATATCAACTAATTTACCTATTTCACACTTTTTTGTTTCGGGAATTTCTCATGAAGGTAAAATGACCGAATACTAATATTTGCGATAAATCTTGATACGATTTTTATTGGATTCATTGTACCATCATGAATACTTCGTTTTAAACAATTTTGAATTGAATAAAATTCTAAGGATATTCGCCTAATACCTTCTAATAATTCTTCCTGTGTCATATTTTTTGGAGTGTAGTTAACTTTTCCTTCATCGTAATCACTCCAATCAAAATTAGTAATACGACCTTCTTTCTTCATTCTATAAAACAAAGGAGTTCCAGGATAAGGAGTAAGAATACTAAACGATGCTTCATCTAACCCAAATTTATTCATTGCTTCAAGTGTTCTATCAAATGTTTCAGGATTATCTCCATCCAATCCAAAGATGAAAAATCCAGTTACGTCCATACCATCTTTTTTAATATTTTGCACAGCTTTTCTGTAATCTGAAACTTTATTAGTGGATTTCCCTGCTTGATTGATATTTTCTTGGGAGATAGATTCAATTCCTAAATACCATTTGGTAACTCCCGCTTCTTTAGCGAGTTGTAAAAACTCTTCATCTTTAGCAACAACGTTAATATTTCCAAAACATTCAAATTTCTTGTTTAATTTTTTCATTTCTTTAAATAGTGCCTTTGTATACTTTGGATTTATTGTAATCGATGCATCAGCAAAAAAAATGGTTTTTGCATCAACCGATTTCATTTCTTTGATAACATCTTCAATTGGACGAGCTCTAAATGTTCTTCCTTCTACTCGATTCATCGCACACCATTCACAACCAACAGGACATCCTCTTGTTGCTTGTATTGCTTGAGCAAAGGGTGTAAATACGCCGATGTCATGACGTGCAGGGATTATCTCTTCAGCTTTGACAACTCTGGGACTCGTATAGATTTTTTTCATTTCTCCGTGTTCTAAATCTTTTAATAATTGAGGCCAAGTTAATTCCGCTTCACCTACTACCACACTGTCAGCATGTTCTTTCACCTCATCTGGCATAAGCGATGCATGGTATCCTCCAAAGACAACAGGTACACCCATTTCTTTGTATTTCTTAGCGATTTCATATCCTCGATAGACATTATATGTCAAAGAAGAGATTCCAACTAAATCATATTTAGAAGAAAAGGGAACATCCTTGTATCGTTCATCAACAATAGTAACACTGTGTTTTTTCGGTGTTAATGCTGCAATTTGCTGTAATGTGGAAGAAGGATATTGAAACTTTGAAAAAAAACTCCGTTTTGGATTAGGATGAGGCATTACTAATAAAATTTTCATAACTATTAAATCGCTCCTGTCTCTGTTCTTTGCTTTTTTCCTTTTCGCTTTAATAATATTTCAAAAGAATTCAATATAGGTATTTTTATGATTTTGCATTTATAATGATTTTGATTTTCAATGGGTTTTTCAACTCGTTTTTGATTTGCACCAGGGTATTATAAGAAGATTCTATTTAATATTTTTTGGGATTTACCTTCTATTTATGCCCTAATCATAATGTATGTTATCAAAGTCAGATTTGAAAAAAGAGAATCTATTATTCAAGGAATAATACCTTTTCCACGTAGAAAAAATGAGATGAGGGTTTATATGATACATCAATTCATTCCAATTTACAATGAATTTCCCAAGTACATCCATTTTAATGAATTCTCTTATAATTTCTTTAGCATAACCTTTTAGATTTTGTTTTACGATATATTTACCAGCAATGTCGCCACTGATTAATGCTCGATAGATACCTTGCCCACTCATTGGTAATGTACCAACTCCAGTATCTCCTACAAAAAGGATGTTTTTATACCGTAATGGATATTGAAGACCTGTTGGTATTAATCCTCCAATTGAATGATCAACTGATCCAGTAATATTATGGTTTTTTTTGAATTGATTTAATAATTGAGGTAACTGAGTTTTTTGTTTACTGAAGAGCCCAATTCCAAGATTGACTTCTTTTTTTTCAGGATGTCTTGGAAAAATCCAATAATATCCTCCATTTTCTTCAAAAATGATTTTGAGTGTATTTGGTTCAAAAGCAGAGCAATGAGTTATTGTTTGTTGATATCCATATCCAATATACCGAGTTTTTAAACCAAGTTCTTTTTTTACAACACTTGGACATCCACTCGCATCAACGATTATATCGCCAGTTAATGAACCGATACTTGATATTTTATCATTTAACGAAATATTAATATTCATTTTTCTCGCTTTTTTTCCTAATGAAGCAATAAATTCTTGTCTGTCCAACACCCAAGCAGTATCTGGTTTCCTATCGACAATAAAAGTTTTATCTCCAGCTATTGCTTTTCCGCAATAAATTGTTGATGCAATTGCTTCTTTTGGAGGTTTCCATTTTAGAGAAAATGATTCGATACAGTGAGCTTCCCCGCATTTTCTTCCGTCGTAATTATGTCCAATAGTATCATGTTTTTCGTGTATAATGACATCCATTCCTGATTTTTGTTCCTTTATAGCAATTGCTGTTGCTAAACCAGCTAGACCTCCTCCAATGATGTCGACTTGAATGTATTTCCCTCCAATAATAAGATTATATGAAAAGTGATATTAATAAATACTTTTCCCAAATGAAATAAAAAATACTAAAAAATAGTTTTTTTGCCAAAGATCTAGTTTTTTTGTAAAAAACTGAAATAACAGTTTTCACTAATTCACTATCAGAATTAATTTCACATCTTTTACTGTTGTAATGAAGCAAGATGCTTAATTCGTTTCACCATATTTGGATGGGTACTTAAAGCTTCCAAGAGTTTATCTGATTTACGCAATATTATTTTTTTATCTTGTAACATCATAAGTTCATGTTGATCGATTGTTCCGCTCATATCTAAATCAATGTCTTTTAATTCCCTGATTTCCTCCCGAGCTCTTGATGGATCGTTAAGGAAAAATGCTTTCATTCCTTCAGCTTGCTTTAACGTTTTTCTAGATGCTCGAGCACTTCCCAAAGAGAGTTTATATAAAGCAGTCGCAAGGTGATGTGGTTGCGTTCCAAGTTCCGTGCTTCCAAGATCTGCATAGTATTCTCGAATTCGAGATGCATACATAACTAATAAATTTGTTATAAAATAGACAACAAGGGCTAGTATTCCTATGGCAATCATTCCACCTGTATCTCGTCTCCGTCCAAACATGCCACCCCAGAAAAATGTGATATAAATCATATACATAACCATCGGAACAACACTTAACATAGTGATTACAGCAACATCATGATGGCGGATATGAGAGATTTCATGACCAAGTACCGCTCTTAATTCTTCTTTATCAAGTAAATCTAAGATTCCTTTAGTAACACAAACCCGCGCATCTTTTTTTGTTCTTCCAAAAGCGAAAGCATTTGGAATCTGTAATTGTGAGATACCAATTTTTGGTGTGTTAGGAAGGCCAGCTTTTGCACTCAAGTCACTGACCATTTGATGCAGTTCAGGATATTCATTTGCTGATACATATTTAACTCTCATCGACCATTCAACGGTTTTTGGACCTATCAAATATTGAACTAAAACTAGAAAAATAGCAAGACCAATGAGTAAAAAATAATACGACATATTTCTTAATTCTAAAAGATATCCTATTGCCGCAATTATTCCATAAAGAATTGCAAAAAGCAATCCAATAAGAAGATATAATCTAACCTGCAACCACATTGTACTAAACCTCACACGACTTTTTTAACATGTATATTTCACTATCTCTTATTTGAAACTTACTCTTCAACTTTTAATAGAGAGCATTTTTTTTCTCTTATTGATAATATTCATTAACTCTAATTGTATTAATGATTTGATTTAAAAAAAGCTATTATTATTTTTTCTTACGATGCCACCATTTTTTAAGGATTGGATTTCTAAATACGAATAAGGAATAGAATATATTAGTTATTTTTTGAGCCAATGGAATACAAATATGTACTCCATACCTACTCTTATATAAATTTTTCAAAAATGATATTTCTTTTTTATACATTTGTTCTAATGCAAAATGAGATATGGTTTTCTTTTTCGTTCGAGGTGCTTTTTCATTGATTAATAAAAATTTTTTTATACTTCTCTGATCGAATTCAAAAGGCTCAAGTATATCCTTCATTTTTTTATTTATTTTTAAAATAAGCGTTGAATACTCATGAATCACAGATTTATTTGTAATAACACCTGCAGGAAGAGTTGATTTATTTATGAATATTAATGCAGTAATTCCTGAGGAAATAGGAGAAATTTTACCCGGATAATATTCAATATGATCTGAACGTTTGTATAATTCGTTATAGGTTTCTTTCATAAAGGAAAGAGGAACCTTTGCACCATATCCACTTTTTATGAAATCTTTTTTTTCTCGACCAATATAAAATATATTTTCGTTTTCATCAATGGAAACAAGATCTCCTGTATTGAAAAATGTCGATGAAGCAATTTGTTTTTTAGTATCTAAATCAAGGTAATACTTACAACCAAAAGGTGATTTAACATATAACATATA
>CAZOPW010000059.1:0-12265 GCA_964581795.1 uncultured Thermoplasmatales archaeon
AACAACGAAAAGATGGGGAATATTATTACACAATGTAGTAATGATAAAAATTTAAGCAAAATATTTAAAAAATAATTCATTTTTTTATTATTGAGATTATATGGTTCGTGGAATCGAAAATGAGAAAAAGAAAAAAAATGTATTGATGGAAGATAAGGATTACTTATCGGAAGCATGGGTACAAGGCGGAAAAGCAATAGGGGATATGGTATCAAAATCAAAGAATAAAAAATGAACGAAAAATAAAAAATAATTCATTGTTTTTTAGAAAATATTCAATATCGTCAATGAAAAACCATAACCGTTATAGCAGACATACTTATACCCTCCTGTAATGCCACGCTGTGGACGGTTCAGAAATTTCATCAAAGAGTACAAAGAATCAGAACGATTCGAAAAATTATCGTTTATTCCACCTTTTCTTATTCTCTTTCTCGAATTAGTTTTATTAGTACATGCATTAACAGAAGATACTTCAGATCTCATTGTTGTAGAACTCACTACTATCCTTTTAATCATATCTTTCGTTGAAATTCTTCTTGTGGCTAGAGAAATCCATGAGCATTACCGTAAAGATAGTTTTCAACAGGAAATGACAATTCGACTTGATGATTTCATCCTTGAACGCCGATTGGATAATGTCTCACGGATTGTTGAAGAATTCCTTGAAGAAAACCGTCAATTTTGTAAAAATCGAAACGCAGTATACCATATCGCGTGTCAAATCATGGAAACCCATAAAAAAGAGCTTTGGGAGAAAACACTGCGAACTCGTTTAAAACGATTTTTGAAACAAACAGATAAAACAACAATACGAGATATCATTGATGAATTCATGAAACGGTATCCTGAATATCGAAAAAATCCAGAGCGAGTCTATGATATCGCAGCAAATCAAATCACTAAAGGAACCTAAACTCGTTCTTATCAGTTTTTTTAATTGTCTTTATTTTTTTACTATTCTTCCATTTTTAATAACGGTATTTACATGATTGATTCCAAAATGATATGGTATCATCAAATGATTCGGAATGGATAAAATCAGCACATCAGCTTGCTTTCCAACTTCCAGACTACCAATCCTATCTTGCCTGTTGATTGCACAAGCAGCATTAAATGTTGCAGCGGTAAGCACTTCTGCAGGAGTCATATTCATATTGAAACAACCCAATTGCATCATGAACTGCATATTTTCAACATAACAATTCGGATTTAAATCAGTAGCCAAGGCAATAGGAACTCCTGTATCAATCATTTGTCGAGCAGGAGCATATTCTTTCATCATCAAAGAAAAAGGAGTTCCAGGAAGCATCACACCAATCACATTTTTTTCAGCCATCTGTTTCATACTTTCCATATTTGTTTTCAATAAATGTTCAGCACTAATTGCACCAACTTCAGCAGCAAGCCTACCTCCATTAGTATCAATAAGTTCATCAGCATGAATCTTTGGGGTTAACCCCGCTTTTTTACCTGCATTAAGAATTCTTCTTGATTGGTCAACACTAAAGAAACCTTGCTCACAAAACACATCACAAAATTCAGCTCGGGATTTTGCCATAGGCAACATTACATTAATGACAAGATCAACATATGCTTCACTTTCCATTTCATTTGGAATTGAATGAGCTCCTAAAAACGTGGATACAATATCAATAGAATGATCAGCATGTAATTGATTTTGCACGTCTAAAATCCGTTGTTCGGTTTCAACATTTAATCCATACCCGCTTTTTGCTTCACATGTTGTTGTCCCGTAAGATAACATGGTGTCAAGTCGTTGTTTACCTTGTTGATATAATGAATCAAACGAAGCATTTCGGGTATGATTTACGGTAAAATCAATACCACCACCCTTCTTTTTAATATCCATGTATGATAAACCATGAAGTTTCCAGTCAAGTTCAAATTCTCTAGACCCACTGAAAACAAGATGAGTATGAGGATCTATAAAACCAGGAACAACGATTTGTTCTTTTGCATCAATTACTTTTTTTGCATCATACCTTAAATCAGTTCCGATATCAACTATGTTTCCATTATCTATAGCAATCATTCCTTTTTTAATGATGCCAAGTTCATTCATTTCCTCTTTTTTCCGAGGTTTATTTGGTCCTTGTAATGTAATTAATTCTTCCGCATTTGTTATAAGCAAATCAATATTTTTCATAAGTAACAATCCAAATGGTTAAAAGACATTCCTTAATTAAGGGTTTAGGGTGATTTAGTTGGATCAAATCGTTGAATGTGTCCCTAATTTCAGTGAAGGTAAAGATAAAGCAATTATTAACGCAATTACTGCTGCAATTCAATCGGTTAATGGAGTGAAAGTACTTAATGTAGATCCTGGGGAGGATTTTAATCGAACAGTATTCACATTCGTTGGTTCTCCTGAAAACGTACTTGAAGCCGCATTTCAATCAGCAAAAGTTGGAACTGCACTGATTGATATGAGAACACATAAGGGCGAACACGCACGAATGGGTGCCCTTGATGTCATGCCATTCATTCCTATTAAAGGAGTGTCTGACCAGGATTGCATTGCATTATCTAAAAAGTTCGGTAAACGGATGGCTGAAGAACTTCATATCCCTGTTTTTTTGTACGCAAAATCAGCATCCAAACCTGAACGAGTGAAACTTCCAAGTATTCGAAAAGGTGAATATGAAGCTCTTGAAGAAAAATTTAAAGATCCTTCGTTTAAACCAGATTTTGGAAACGCAGAATTCGTCCCTAAAAGTGGTGCAACGGCAACCGGTTGCCGAGATATTCTTATTGCGTACAATATCAATTTAGATACAAGTGACAAAAGTATCGCGTCAAAAATCGCCGGGGTCATTAGAACTAGTGGAACGGTGAAAAAGGATAAAGATGGAAACAAAATCATTGGTTCAGATGGAAAACCAGAACGAATCCCTGGTAAATTCAAAGGAGTACAAGCTGGCGGGATGATGTATGATGAAAACACCGCTCAAGTCTCAATGAATCTTTTGAATTACAAAGAAGTTAATATGCATGATGTCTATGAAACGGTAAAACAGGAAGCAGAAAAATATGATGTTTCTGTCACAGGCAGTGAAATTGTTGGATTGGTTCCAAAGGAATCACTTGTAATTGCAGGACGGTTTTATGCAAAAAAACAAAAGAAAAAGATTTCTGATGAAGATGATCTTGTTTCACTTGCAATAGAACAATTAGGATTATCTGATTTATACGAATTCAAACCTGAAGAAAAAGTAATTGAGTATATGATCCAAGAACATGGACCGTTAGCCTCTTCATCGATATCATCATTTTTATCTGAACTTGCTTCTTCATCACCTGCTCCAGGTGGGGGCAGTGTTGCCGCACTTTCAGGATCATTAGCTGCAGCACTTGATAGAATGGTGTGTCAATTGACACTTGGAAAGAAAAAATATGAAAACGTTCAAGAAGAAATATCATCAATAAATAATGACGTAAAAAAATTACAAAAACGATTAACCACGCTTATTGACGAGGACACCGATGCATTTAACGATGTCATGGCTGCATTTAAAATGCCGAAAGATACAGAGGAACAAAAAAAGAAACGATCAGATGCTATTCAAGAAGGATATAAAAAAGCAGCTATAGTACCATTGGAAACTGCTCGTACAGCTCAAAAAGTGCTTCAACTCACTACCGATGTAGCTAAGAAAGGAAATACGAATTCAATTACTGATGCGGGAGTTGCTGCATTACTTGGGTATGCTGCCGTTCATGCTGCAGCGTTAAACGTTGAAATTAACCTTGGATCAATAAAGGATGAAACATTTGTAAACAAAATGAAAAAAGAGCTACAATCCCTTCGAAATGAATCGGAAAACAAAAAAGATAGCATTGAAAAAATTGTGACCGAACATTTGTAGAAAGTATTTAAAAAATAGATAATTTACTCTTTCTAGATTCATGTGTAGGTTGACTGTTATGAAATCAGATATTGAGATTGCCCGAGAAGCAAAATTAGAAGATATTTTTACAATTGCTGAAAAAGCAGGGTTAAATAAAGATGAGATCACTCCTCGAGGTGATTTTAAAGCAAAGGTAACTATAGATACAATGAAAAGGTTGCAATCTCAATCTGATGGGAAACTTATTCTTGTAACCACGATGAATCCTACTCCAGAAGGAGAAGGAAAAACGACAGTGACAATTGGACTAGCGCAGGCATTAGCAAAACTTGGGAAAAAAACAATGCTTGGTATTCGTGAACCATCTCTTGGTCCTATAATGGGGATGAAGGGTGGTGCGACTGGTGGTGGCTATGCACAAGTTGCTCCAATGGAAGATATTAATCTTCATTTCACCGGTGATATGCATGCGATTACAAGTGCTCATAATCTACTGGCAAGTTTACTTGATAATCATTTGCATCATGGCGACGTTTTTCACATTGATCAACGATATATTGTATGGCCTCGGGTGTTAGATATTAGTGATCGATCTCTTCGAAATGTTGTTGTTGGTTTAGGTGGTCCAAAGCATGGTGTGCCTCATGAGAATTCGTTTGCGATTACTCCTGCTTCTGAAATTATGGCGATTCTTTGTTTAGCTGAAGATTTAAAGGATTTAAAACAACGGCTTTCTCGTATTATTGTTGCTTACACGTATGATGATAAACCGATTTATGCAAAGGATTTGAAAGCGGTTGGAGCGATGAGTGCATTGCTAAAGGATGCGTTAAATCCGAATCTTGTACAGACTCTTGAAGGAGTGCCTGCGTTTGTGCATGGTGGCCCTTTTGCTAATATTGCTCATGGGACAAGTAGTTTGATTTCAACGAAAATAGGGTTGAAACTCGCTGATTATTTTGTAACTGAAGCAGGGTTTGGTTCAGAACTTGGTGCTGAAAAATTTTTTAATATTGTATCTCGCACTGGTAAACTTCATCCTGATGCAGTGGTGCTTCTTGCTAGTATCCGAGCCTTAAAACGGCATGGACAAGGCTCTGGAATTAGTGCAGTAGAAAATGGATTAGTCAATTTAGAAAAACATTTGGAAAATATTAATTTATTTGATGTTCCAGTGATTATTGGGTTGAATCATTTCAGTGATGATACTGATGAGGAAATCAAAGTTGTTGAATCATTTTGTAATCAAAAAAACGTTCCATTTGCCGTTGTCGATGTGTGGAGTGATGGAGGAGAAGGCGGGATTGAACTTGCAGGAAAACTTATCTCTATGATGCAACAAAATCCTTCCAAGTTTAAACCTTTATATGATCTTGATTTACCTGTGAAAGAAAAAATTGATATTATCGCAAAAAAGATTTATGGAGCTGGCCGAGTCGTTTATAGTGTTGAAGCTGAACAAGACCTTAAGTTATGTTCCAGGCATGGATTAGATAATCTTCCAATCTGTGTAGCAAAAACACAATATAGTCTATCAGATGATTCCAGTCTTCTTGGGAAACCAGAAGGATTTAAAATAACAGTGAGAAACATACGCTTCTCAGCTGGCGCAGGATTTCTTGTACCGATGACTGGAAAAATCACAACAATGCCCGGTCTCCCGGAGACACCGATGTCAGATTTCATTGATGTTGATGAATCAGGTGACATCAAAGGTCTCTATTAACCACCTATTTTTTATCTTTTAACGCATACATTCATATAACACAAAATGCATTCGAGTAGTGAACATGGCTGTGGGGGTTCATCCTTTTGACCAAAGAAGATCTTAATCAGCACGCAGAGGACATTTTATCTAAATTAGACGCGCAAAAAAAACAATCCGTTTCTGCTCAGGAAGTTGCAGAGGAACTTGAAAAATTTTTAGAGTATGGTGTACCAGTTAAACAAGCGAAACAAACGTTGCTAAAAAAATTTGGGGTAAATACTACTGTTTCTCCCGAGGATGTTGATCGAACGCTTCTTGCTGATCTGCAACCAAATACGCGTAATGTGAAACTTGTTGCACAAGTGGTTTCAATTAATCCAAAAGACATCATGGTGAAAGGCCAACCTCGTACTATATTTACGGGGTTACTTCGTGATGAGAGTGGAACGCTTCCGTTTACTGCTTGGGATAAACCTGCAATAAAGGAAGGCGACATTGTTGAAATTAGTAATGCGTATACTCGTGAATGGCGAGGGAAAACACAATTGAACTTTGGAAACCAAGTTATTTTCGAAAAAAAGGAAAAGGACGTATTACCTAAAGAAACCTTTGAACCAAAAAAGGTTACTATTGAGGAAATTACTCCGTTAGTTGGAACCATTGAATTAACTTCTCGTGTTCTTTCAGTTGAAGAAAAAGAGATTACTGTAGATGATGAGAAGAAGACGATGTATACGGGTGTTCTTGGTGATTCCACAGGTAAAATCCCATTTACTGCTTGGAAGGATTATAAATTAACAAAGGATTCAACGATTCATATCAAAGGAGGATATATTCGATCGTTTCGTGGGATGCCTCAGGTTAATATTGATGAAGAAGCAACAGTGAAAAAACAAAAAAAACAAATTAGTGAAAAAGAAATTCCAACAAGGTCTTTGAAACTGTATGAGTTAAATGAAAAAGCAGGAATGTTTGATGTCTGCATAACGGGACGAGTGATTGAAATCCAGCAGGGTTCAGGAATAATTCTCAGGTGTCCTGAGTGTAATCAGGTGTTACGAGAAGATGGTTGCCGAGTTCATGGAACAGTGGAAGGAGTCATAGATTTACGGATGAAATGTGTTCTTGATGATGGAACGGGATCAGTGAAAACGATTTTAAATAAAGATCAAACTGAAGAAATCCTTGGTAAAACACTTGATGAATGTAAACAAATGAATCCAGAAGAATTACAATCATTACTATATGAATCATTTTTTGGTAAAAAACTAGAGATGAAAGGAAATGCGTTACAGGATAATTTTGGATCCACGTTTCTACCCGATAACATCAAGCTTGTTAGTATTGAAGCGGATAAAGAAGTTGAACGAGTTCGTGAATTATTGGAGGAATTAGCATGAAACGAGAACATGCATGGCGTGTGTTTGCCATGGAATACAATGATACCATGGTTTCACTAAAGGGTGAAGGAAAAATGGCTCCATCATATGTGATCACTCCTCTTGGTGGAAAAGTAAATCGATTGTTTTTTGTTGGTGTGCTCACGGATGTTGAAATGTTAGCTGAAGATGGAAGTTTCGTTCGTGCTCATGTATCTGATCCAACAGGGGTATTCACGTTGTTCTCTGGTCAATTTCAACCGGAGATGACTACGAGATTGCAATCATTAGATGTTCCATCGTTTGTCGCCGTCACAGGTAAATCCCGATCGTATCAACCAGAAGATGGTGACACGATGTATGCATCGGTGAAACCAGAAGAAATCGTTAACGTTTCTTCTTCACTAAGAGATCAATGGATTTTAGAAACAATCGTTCAAACGAAAGAACGGATTGAAGCAGTAAAAGAATGTTTATCCATGGATGAAGTCAGTGCTGAGGAACTTGTGAACCTGGGATTTAGTACTCCAGTTGCAAAAGGAGTCGTGTTAGCGTATGAGCAGTATGATCGTTTGATGGTGGAAAAATATGTGCAAATGCTTCAGGATGCTATTGATTATGTAAGCATGGGTTCTCAAGCTGAAGCGTTGACTAGTGAACCATCAGGTCAACAGGATTTTAATGATACTGGTTCGTCTCAGTCTAAAGAAGTGAAACCACCGGTGTCTTCAGCAGTTGATGAAGCTGATGAGGAAGCTGAGGAACTTGTGTTAAAGGTTATTAAATCAAATGAAGGTGAAGACGGTGTTTCTTGGGATATTATCACGAAAACGTGTGAAAAGGAAGGATTGGATGAAGCACGTGTGGATGAAACATTGAATTCATTGATGGATAAAGGATTGATTTACGAACCAGTCCTTGGAACAATTAAGACGACGTAAAAAACTAGTCTTTTTCATTTTTCTTATTTTTTGACATTTTCATATTTGTGTTATTCTACCAGAAAGTGTTTAAATACTGTTTTTGACAAAAATTAGCATGATTATTACAAGTTTAGGTGAAGGTGAGATGGCAAAAAAAGATGAGGAGAAAAAATCAAAAGCATATCCATCCTTATATGAAGAATTTAAACCCGGTGAACGTGTGATCCGCCGGTTGAAGAAGGATTCTGGAGAAATCGAGGAATATGAAGGAATTATTATGGCAATGGATCCTGATTACATGGAGGTTTATTGGGATACTATTGATGGGGAGTATAGTCCAGATCAAATCATTGATGATTTCACGCTTTGTGATGCTGATGAAGTGTTTAATGGAAACCAGGAGTATTCTCCAATTAAACATAAAAAGAAAAATGTCTCTGATTACCTTGATTTAATCTAAATGAATCATTACAATATGTAAAAATAAAAAAATAATTGTGTGATAAGACAAGAGACTAAAAGAACGATGTTCTCCTCTGGTCTTATTGCATTTGGAGAGATGGAAGGAATACTGTGAATGGTAAATAGAGAAGCAATGCCATTAATATTTGGGTTATGCATCCCACTGATCTTAGTTGTGATTGTACTTGTACAATTATATGGTATAGATCTTTTAACATTAGTCAAATCATTAGATATGATTTATTATATTACTCTCTTTCCAATTCTTCTTGGACTAGTCATAGCTATTTTTAACCGACATTAAAAAAAATTTTATTGTTGTTTTGCTAGTATGATTGCACCTTTTCCCGCTTTTCGAAAAGCACGGGATACACCGCCAACACCAAGTTTGATTCCTCCAAAGATTCGTGAAACAACGAGTGCATGATGAGTATAATTATGATGGTCAAGAAGTTGCAATAGGATTTTTCCGGGATGACCTACTTCGCCATCATGATTGAAGTTTTTTACGTTTTTTCCTGATTCATCTTGATAAATTAATGCATAACAGTGATGATTTGCATTTGAATATTTATTTTGATGTTCTTTAACAATTAAATCGATTTCAGAGGGAGATGAAAGATGATATAAGTGAGCATAGAATTTTGATTTTTTTACAACGAGTTTTCCAGCTGAAACTTCTTTCATGCATCATTCACAGATTTTAGGTAATACTATTCTGTTTGATGAGTTTTTCTTTATTTAGATTAAAAGAATTGTTTGGTAAAAGATTGCATATATATTTGCAATAAAAAAAGATATTTCTATGAGCAATGGGGAGAGACGTGTACAACAAATCCTTTATAAATATAAATATAATTTTTCTTGAATAAAATGAAAGTTGCTGGATTACTATCAAATGCTACGGAAGCAAGGGAAATAGAGTTCATTTCGAAAATATGCATTCTTAAGGATCGGATTCATTTTTTAGTTCGTCGGGAGCAATTAAAAAAATTGTTAGACCAAGAACAACAAATTGAGCAAACAAAGCATTAAAATAGGATTGGTCAAGTTCCCTACAAAAAATAAACGATTTGTAGGCTGCATAAATTATGACAATTGTCATTGTTTCCTCAACACAAGATGAAGCAAGTACCAATATCAAAAAAGCATTACTTGAATTGAATCAGTGGGATAGTATCAATACGTTTTTTGATCATGATGTCTTTCAACATGCACAATTATCTGATGTATACATGGTTACGATTACTGATAAAACCATTATTCATGAAGGATTAGAACAGCAATTAAAAAACGAGTTGCAGTTAGATCCATCTCAAATTATTTTTATTTCCCGGCATCGGAGTAAATCAGGGGAACCAACACTGAGTACACATCCAATTGGAAATTACGGTGAAGCAAAATTTGGTGGGAAAACAAAAACGCTTACTCCAGCAATGCCTCGATTAATGACTACACTTCTTCGCACCATGAAGCAGAAAGCAACTGAAAACAAGTTAGATCATGAGGTCACCTATGAAGTAACTCATCATGGTCCCTTTATGAAAACGCCTACGTTGTTTGCTGAAGTAGGGAGTACACTTGAAGAAT
The DNA here is from genome assembly GCA_964581795.1 of uncultured Thermoplasmatales archaeon. Taxonomy (GTDB): domain Archaea; phylum Thermoplasmatota; class E2; order DHVEG-1; family DHVEG-1; genus EX4572-165. The sequence continues at coordinate 9,935 of CAZOPW010000059.1, forward strand.
GGTTGAAGGAAAAACCAGCTCGTGTTGTCGCTGAATCATTACTAACGGTGTTACAAAATAAAAAATATGAAACTGAATATCCAGATGATATGCCAGTGTTAATTGGGATTGGTGGAGGTCATTATGCTCCTCGGTTTTCAACTGTTGCTTTGAAAAGAAGTGTTTCTTTTGGTCACATGATTCCAAGTTACCATGTAAAACCAGGTCATATCGATAAACAGATACTGAAGAAAACGTTAGATGCAACACCTCAAGTTAGTGGTGTGTATTTAGATCGAAAAGCGTTGAATAAATCGTTTAAAAAACAAGTTGAAATATGGTGTGAGCAATTAGGTGTTCCTCTTGTTTCAAGTAAGGAATTCAGTTTGCTTTCATAGTTTTTGTTGCAAGAAGGTGTGCTTCTCTTACTGGTTTTGGATGTTTGAATGTACTTAATCTTGAGGTGATTTTATATGCTGTTTTTAACGTGATAAAGTGACCAGGGGAGATGTATACTGGTTTTTTGACGTGTTCATTTGCATACAATGCTTTTCCAACAATTTTTTCATTATTAAGGATAGTATTGTTTTCTTGTTGTTTACCGCAGAGAAGGCTTTTGGCTACGCCTATACTTGGTTTTTTAAGGAGAACTCCCGCGTGACTAGCAAGACCAAACCCATATGGATGTAAGATGCCATTTCCATCAAACATTAGAACAGATGGATTGGCATCTAATTTCTTGTATACTTGTTGAAGTAATGGTGTTTCTCGAAATGTTAAATATGTTGAAATATAAGGAAAAAACGTATGATCAAATACTGTTTTTGATTCTATGATCTCTTTAGTTTTGTAATCAATGATCACGCAGGCTGCACAGGCTTGATCGAAATCATTTTTTGGATAGGCGACATCAAATCCAGCAATTGTTTTTACTGTTGATTCCGTTAGTTTGTCTTCTAGTTTTAACTGGTTTCGAAGTTGAATCTGTTTTTTTCGATAGGAATGAAGTGGATAATTCGTTTTGAAATCATTAAAGAAAACGTTTTCAAAATCGAGGATTTTTCCATTTTTTACATTAATGCCGTCTTGTTTTAGTCTTCGTATTTTGTCTTCAACACCTAAGCCAAACCCACCGATTTGCCCATCACTGTACACAATTTTAAAACAAGGCATGGAATCTGGATTTGGATTCTGATTCATCATCCGTCCTACTGCTCGAGATGCTCTGATGTCACCGAGTGCTTTTGCAACAGCACCATACGTTGAAACCCGTCCTTTAGGGATTTGTCGAACAAGATCATAAGTGTATTCGTACAGATTCATCTATTCATTTCTTAACTTCCCCTTTCATTTAATAGTTACGAACAAGGATTTAAAAAATTGGTTAATACACTATCTCTTTAATACATCCTTTATTATTAAACCTTTAATTGGAGATGATGTTTTATCGATATGCTGAAATTCCTTGGGACTGCTGGTGCTCGTTTCGCGGTATCTCGTCAAATCAGAAAATCAGGTGGAATATGGCTTAGGTTAGATGATGTTAATCTGTTAATTGATCCAGGTCCGGGATCATTAGTCAACATTCTGAATAGTAAACCGAAATTAAATCCAGTTGATTTAGATGGTATTCTTCTTACTCATCGCCATATTGATCATGCAAATGATGTTAATATCATGATAGAAGCAATGACAAATGGAGGACATAAAAAAAAGGGTGTTTTGTTTGCTCCATCAGATGCTTTAGATACCGATCCAGTTGTCTTACATCATTTTCGAAATCATCTTGACCAAATTACTCGATTGAGAAAAAAAGGAAGCTATACTCTTCATTCAATGTCTTTTGAAACCCCTGTTCGGCATATTCATGATGTTGAAACCTATGGTGTACGTTTTTTAGGATCAAACCTAACAGTATCGTATATTACTGATACAAAATATTTTGATGGACTCGAATCACATTATACTGCTGATGTGCTTGTGTTAAATGTTGTGTTAATGGAACCAAAAAAATGGATTGATCATTTATCCGTTGTTGATGCTGAAAAGATAATTAAGAGTATTCAACCAAAACTAAGTATTCTTACTCATTTTGGAATGACTATGATTCGAGCAAAACCTTGGGAGATTGCTGAAAGCTTAACAAAGAAAACTGGTGTAAACGTAATCGCTGCAACTGATGGCAAAAAAGTATCTCTTGATGAAAAAGATATGTTTTAAAGATGGTTAAATTCGTTTTTATTTTTAGTCATTGATTCTTATTAAGCATAAACTGTGCTTAGATTCCATTTATGTTGAAAAACAAAAGTATTTTTTCAAAAAGAAATTCCAAAATCGGAAAACGAAATACAT
>CAZOPW010000060.1:0-11923 GCA_964581795.1 uncultured Thermoplasmatales archaeon
AATTAGTGATTTATGTTATCTTTATTTATATAATAAATATTTTTTGACTATTTAATTTAATTTTTTAATCATTATTTTACTTTAATATTTAAAATTGCAAAAATCTTTTATAGTTAAATTGTACATATACTCACCTGATAAAAATATATATTGTTTGATATCTTATCTAAAGTCTTTATCAAAAAATCAATAATAGAGGAGAATGAAAACATATAACGAATTTTTTCGATATAACAGTTCCAGAAATGATAATCTTTATTATCCACTATAAATTGAAGTGAAAAAAATGAATATTGGAGAGACAAAGGAAAAAATATTATATTCCTTAGAGAAAAAACCAGCTCATGGATATGAACTATCTAAAACATTAGATGTTCCATTATCAACAATTTATGGTCATCTCAAAGAATTTAAACAAAGAAACCTCATAAATCCAATCAATGAACACAATGATCGGAAAATTGTCTATGAGTTAACTGAAAAAGGAAAACGAGTTCTACAAGTCATTAAAGAATATTAATAATATTCCGGAGGGATTATTTTGGCATGGATTTGTAAACATTGTGCCACCGTCAATCTAGATGCATCATATCGCTGTTTAGAATGTGGAAAAGAAAACTCAGAGAGAAATAAAAAAAGAGAAAAAAAGAAGTAAATAAATTCACTTTATTTTTGTTTATTTTTTATTCTGTGATATGAATTGTATAATATACATATCCGTAAATTATACCATCTTCAGACGGCCTAAATCCATCACATCTATCTAAATACACATCAGCTGAGCGAATTCGTAACATTACTTCATAGATTCCTGGTGTTGTATATTTATGATTCATTGTCCGTTGATACCCTTGAGTTCCATCACCAAAATCCCATTGATATTGGGAGATAGATAACGATGATCCATCCAAGACATAATTTTCATTTTCAGAATTCCAATCTTCTGGACCAAGAGATCCTGATTTAACCCAGCTTTCAGAAGCATCAAAATAAATATAAGTTCCAACTGGAGCTTCTGTATGTGAGATTTCACTAACAGCTCCAGCACCAGCCCATGTATCAAAATGAACGTCTCCAGTAATATATTCTCCATCGACACTTTCAGCAAGTCGACCGGTGATAGGATCGATAATTTCTTGTCCTGGTGGACTTGTTGGACCATCCGCTGATCCCCACCAATTATGTGTTGCTTCAACAGTAAATGCAGCTATTTCATTTATTAGACCATAATCGTTACTGCAATGTGTATCAATGTAATTATATTTGATTTTAATTTCAGATGGTAAGTGAATAGAATTATCTTTTAGAATGATGGCGTTATCATTATCTAAAAACCAGTTATGCGTAACAGTGATATAATCAGACAATGCATCAATCAGTAAGCCATTATCTGTATTCTCTACCTGATTCTTATCTATGAGTACTTGTGAACAATTCCAGAATTGTATCCCATGAGGATTGTTTGAAATACTCACATTTTTAATTGCGTTTTCAATGCATCCTTGATGAACATTTCGACACATTATCGATGTAGAGGAATCTAACGATCCAGATAAAAGAGTAAATCCTTGAATAGAAAAGGATATGGTTTCTGAACCAACAATCATGTTTGTATCTGTTAAGGATCCACCATAGGCACAAACAACTGGTGTTATAAATTCACTTGATTCAGGGATGTGAATTGTTTTTGGATTATTACCCATATGTAATTGTGTTGAGTATGTGTTTTCACCTACGAGGGAAATATTTTTATTGATAAACAATTGTTCTGCATATAACCCATTTAATACATGAACAGTTCCACATTCACATACTGCATCTATCCCTTGGGAAATCTTATTGAATGCATTATAATGATAGATCAATTCTGGATTATCAAGAGTTACATCAGTTTGATTCATCCAAGCATAATTGATAAATACTTCAGATGGGCAAGGTAAAACAGAAATCGTTACACTATCATTTACAATAAGCATTGAATTACAAGTTTCTACGATTGTAGAAGCATTGTTTTGGCCAACTCCAAGGCTGTTTGCTAGTGCAGTATAGGAGATATTACATGTTTCGTTTGGTTGCAATATTGAAATACTCCACTCAATTTCATGAGTATTATTTGAAGACGGAGGTAAACTTGCATTTCCTTCATAAGATAATATTTCTGGAAGTATGTCAGTTATTATTATGTCATGTAATGGTTCTTTTCCTGTATTCTTAATAGTTAAATGAAATAAAACATATGATTCTTCGATAACCGTGAGTTCATCATGCCATGAATCGTCATACTTGTCTAGTACTGTTTTATCAATCGTAATGTTCGGTTGATAAGAAAGCGAGATCTCTTCGGTTGTTTGATTTGTTAGTGATTCATTGAAACAAGTTGTAGCATTCACAAAAGCAATATTGATTAAGGTTTCATTGTTCATATCTGGACATGTGATGGTATATGAACTTTCTCCAATCGCCCATTCATTCGGTGAAAGTATAGTTGAATTAAGGGAGATTGTTCCTATCTTATCATCAGTGACTTGAATGTTTTCTAAAGTAACATCTCCATTGTTATAAACTTGATAGGTATAATTGACTGTGCTTCCTAATGTTGCATTTTCATTTTCAGCATTTTTTACGATTTTAATTGAAGAATGATAACTTAAACAAAGCGAACATGAGTCGGTGTCATTCACGGTTTGATTCGTGTATGTATCTAATCCTGTAACTACTGCAGTGTTTACTAATGGTCCTGGTAAATCAGTTTCTTTAATTGTGTACTTTTTCCATGCTTTTGTCCATTCGCCAGGCGCAAGGATCGTTTGATTTAGTAATATGGTTCCTAATTTGTCATCAGATAGAGCTAATGACTCAACACTAGTTTCTCCAGTGTTTGTCACGATATAGGTATAGTTAACGATATCTCCGATATTTGCTGTTGACATTTGTACAGTTTTATTTAACGTAAGATTTGCTGGTCCCGGAATTGTAGAAAGTGGATTTTCAATGATTGAAAGTTGGTCCTTAGTAGGATCTAAATCTGATTCAACAATGATTGCTATTCTATCTCCTGGACTTGGTACGAAAGTTGTTCCATTGTTTATTTCAACCTCATTAATGATATCCCATGCTTTTGGTGTTGGTTCTTCTGGTTCTGTTCCGAAATTAGCATAATACCAAATCGCGGTTTGAATATCATTGTAACTAACATTTTCTGGTTTGTTGTTTATAATATAATTTACAGCACTCCAGTTTTCAGGTGGTAATTGATATTGTTCTGGTGGACAGTATGTTGAATAGAGTGTAACGTTTTTTTGGCTGTAATTCATATATTCTCCATAATCAATGCACCAAGTGAGATAACTTCCATTTTCTATATCAAATGAATCAAAAATTCCAGTAAGATTTGTAATGAAATAGGAGATATCCATTGTTAAATCTACTTTTGCAATAATTGAATATGGTGGTAGATCAACAATACAGTCTTCAGGACTACTTGAAGTTGAATCTTCATCTTCAGTTGGATCATTTGGTGGTGATCCACTGTTTCCTCCACTGCTTGGAGGTGTATATGATCCCCCTCCTGATGTTGTGCCACTACCTGAATTATCGTTGTGATTAGAATCGCTTTCTTCAAGATCATTATTTATATTTTGATTATCATCTTCTTTTGTATTATTTTCAATTTCTTCTGTTTCAATACTTTCGTTTACTATAGAATCTGTAGAGTTATCCTGCATTGATTCAACTGTTTTATTTTCAGATGTATTTATATCTGTTTCAGTTTTAAAAGTCGAATCAAAATCTGAAGGATTTGTATCAGAAGCTATTAGATGTAATCCAATCGCTGGAATGAGGGCAACGACTAGACAAATGATTATTCCTAAAACAATCATTTTTTTTCTTGAGTTAATCACTGATAAATGGGAAGTATCTTGTTTTTTCGTAAGTCCATCCATGAATATATCACCAAATAAATATTTAATTTTTTATATAATTATTTTAATCATTGTATTTAAACATAATTGAACAATCATATTCCAAAAAAAAGAAAGCCGCTGTCACCCAAAAACCATCAATTATGATGATCATTGGGTGGTGGAAGATAATATCATTTAGATATTAGCAGCAGTAAAATGATATTTCCCCATTCTCTCGCGACAATTATATGATGCCATGGTTGTCCTCATTATCATTTCTTGACTATACGTCTATGAGATCAACGAGGGACTCTACTAGCATCACCTTGTATTGTAACCTTGACTTTGCCCCTTCAATCATCTATTCTCATGAAGGTCTTCGAATCAAGGCAATTACATAAAAAACACTCACTCATATTTAAATGATGTGATACAAAATCAAGATTCTACATTCATCGATATGAATTAATCATATCTCTTAACTTCATTGTTTGATTTCGTGCGGCTTTTGCATAATCCCTTCCATCCGAAGCATAAAGAATACCACGAGACGAATTAATAACAGCCATCTCTCCCTCACTATTTGTCCCATATTTTACTGTCTTTTCAACATCTCCACCCTGTTTTCCAATCCCAGGGATCAAAAATGGAGAATCATTTCCCATTACCGTTCTCAGTGTTCGTAACTCTTCTGGATATGTGGCACCAGCAACTAATCCACAGCAACCAAATTCCTCCCATTTTTTGATAGTATCTGCTACGTGAAGATACAACGCTTTCCCATTAATCGATAAATCCTGAAACTCTTTTGCAGATGGATTTGATGTACGACAAAGTACAAAACTGCATTTATTTTCATATGACAAAAAAGGTTTCACACCGTCAAGTCCTAAATATGGGTTAATTGTAGCAGCATCCCCCCGTAATTCCTCGTAAAGGGCTTTTGCATATTTTTTCGCAGTGTTTCCAATATCATTTCGTTTTCCATCAAGAATAATGATGATATCCTTAGGTATTGCAGAAAGGGTTTTTCGTAAAATCCTATCTCCTTCTGAACCCAATGCTTCATAAAATGCTAAGTTTGGTTTATAGGCACACACCAAATCTTTTGTTTCATTAATAATTGAATTAGTGAATTCGACGAAAGGATCGTCACTTGATTCAAATAAAAATGAAGGCATTTTATTTTTATCTACATCCAATCCAACACAAACAAGGCTATTTCTTTTATGAATGCTATTACTTAACTTTTTCCGAAAAGGTGTCATTTATAATCACTTGGACCTACATAAGAGTAGATATACTAAAACTTGTATGTCTCGGCAGACTTATAACAAAAGAAAAAATACGGAAAGAATAACATGGATATCATTTACAGTCTTTGCTCCTGGGGACTTGGTCATGCTACTCGATCTCTTCCCATTATCCGAAAACTCATCAAAGAAAATCATAATTTAACGATCATTTCCAGTGACCGTTCATTGCAACTTTTAAAAAAAGAATTAGGGCCAAACATTACTTATCTAGACATACCGGATTATCCTATGCTTGTTTCAGAAAATACAAGACAATTTATTGCCAAAAGCATGGTGTACTGGCCATATTTTATTAAACGCATGGAAGATGGATTGCAACAGTTGCAAAGAATTTTAAGACAGACTAGTTGTGATCGGATTATTTCAGATGGCCGCTACGATATGTATAGTAAATCGATCCCTTCGTTCTTTATTTCCCATCAAATGCGAATAATGAATCCATTGCGTATTCAACTTTTTGAATGGGGAAGTGAAACATTTAATAAGTTTTTTTTCAAACGATTCAAAGAAGTTATCATCCCTGATTTTAAGGAGAACGGTTTATCTGGTGATCTTTCACATAATCTAAAAAAAATTAATGAAAACAAATTACATTACGTTGGTATTCTTTCAGATTTTTCTTACCGTGATTTAGAAAAAGATGTTGATTATTTTATTTCTCTTTCTGGTCCAGAACCTCAACGTTCTATACTTGAAGGAAGAATAATCGATCAAATCGATGTTCTACAAGGTAAGATAGTAATGAGTCTTGGTAAAACTGAAGAAACTGAAGTTCCTGAACAAAAAAATATACAAACATATACATATTTATCAAAAGATGAAAGGGAGGAACTATTAAATCGATCCAAGTTAGTAATATCACGAAGTGGATATTCTACTATTATGGATCTAGCAGTGATTGGAAGCAAAGCATTAATGATACCAACACCAGGTCAAATAGAACAAGAATATCTTGCACAACACCTCAAAAAAACAAACACATGTCATACCACCACACAAGACATCCTGAACCTAAAAAAGGATACAGAAAAAGCTCTAAAAACAAATGGATTCTCCAGTAGAGGAAACGTAAATAAAAGTGTAGAAAACGTTCTGAATGTAATTTTAAGTTATTAAACCAGAATTAATTTAAATAACCCGACTTATTATGCTCAAAACGATTCTCTTTATTACAATGTGAAAGGATGAGGCAAAAAACGAATCAATCAATATTTCAAAAACATCGATGGATTCTGCCATTGCTCATTGTTACAGCGGTAGCTATACTCCTCCGATCAATACCCGCTTTACTCAACGCTGCGTGGGGAGTAGACTTTGGTATTTACTATGGACTAACAAACTCATTTGTAGAAACAAAATCTTTGATAAACCCGTATAATGGATGGGGTTCATCATATCAATATTTTCCAGTCCTCTATGCAATCACTGGTTTCGCCCACATGATAACAGGTATCGAAACCATTCAGTTATTACCAAAAATTGCTCCAATCTTTGGTGGATTGACCATACCAATTCTTTACTTAATCGTCAATGAACTCTTTAAAGACCGAAATATCGCGCTTCTCTCCGCAGTTCTCTTATCAACAGCAACATTTCATGTTTATCAAACAAGTCATGCTGCACCATTAACCATAGGCCACTTTTTTATGATGATTTCGCTTTTCTTTTTTATAAAATTCATCAAAAATTCATCTTATATTTTACCTTTACTTGGTTCAACAGCATTGCTTATCATGTCACATCATTTCACCATGTACTTTTACATAATAAGCATCACTTTTATGCTCTTTGCATATGCAATCTATCACTCATCACTTTGGAAAAAATCATACTATTTATTAGCTTATGTTCTCACAGCATCAACTGCTGCATTCATGTATTGGATTTTTATTGCAACTCCTGTATATGATGGATTCATGAACGGGAGACTATTTGTTTCCTCTCCTTTTATTATCTTATTATACTATCTTTCAATAATCCTTGGATTTACAGTTTGTAAATATTCAAAAGAAATAAAGGAACACCTGCCATCTTTTAATCTTATACAATCTTCTTTATCTTTATCTAAAAAGATTATTATTATTTTTGCCATCCTTCTTCTAGCATCACTTATTGGAATAAAAACAGGAATTCCCGGCGTATACATCTCATTAACTCCAATTGCGGTTGCTTACTCGATACCAATGATTTTACTAGCAAGTTTCTCACTTGCTGGACTTTCTATACTAAAAGAAAAAAATGGTGGCTATCTTGTTCAAGGATGGATTCTTTCACTTATTGGATCGTTTTTGTTCTCAGTTCTTTCAGCAAAACTTATGCCAGACCGACATTTAGAATACCTCATTGTTCCCCTCTGTATTCCCGCATCACTGAGTATTCGCTATCTATTACACAACCATGGAACCTTTGATGTTAAATCAATACTTACAGAACAAAAAATTATTCATCCCCCTCATTCGTTCAAAGCTCATGTACAAACGATTGCAATCCCTGTAATTGTTGGCTCTTTAGTCATTGCGAACACAATGGCAGCCTATCCAACAATCGATGCATTGGATAGCCTTGACGAACGGGTATCAGATCCATGTATCTCAGTTCTCGATTGGATGGATGGAAATGTAAGTAACACAAGTGTTATTGCATCTGACCACCGATTGTCAATGTTATGTTGGGCAAATGGATTCAACATCACCTATGGAAAAACAAATATAACCTGGTATGATAGCAATACATCCGCGTGTCTAATTGAACTTTCTAAATTAAACGTAACTCATGTTCTTATTGATGATATCATGAGAGAAAAAGTAGTAAATGTCGATGTTGGTAAATATTACCATATGGAAAATGCTTCGTATGATAAATTCAAAGAGAAATCCTTTACACTCATCTATCGAAATGCTACTTATAACGATCAAATGGAAGAGATTCATTGGATAGAATTATATAAAATAAATTATTCTTATCTTTTTGATACGCCTCACGAAAAATTAGTTAATTAAGGAGTGCGTAATGATATGAAGGTCAATTTTATTGTTGAAGACAGTGGTGCATTCAAATATCTTGGTTGTGCAACTGCAGCTAAAAATTTGTATCAATCGTTATCAAAAAAAATGGAAATTTCTTATAACGATTCTTCACTTGATTTTGATATAGCACATTTTCATACATTCGGACCCCGATCATTATGGTACCTTCACCGTTTTAAAAACACGTCAATAATTACTGCACATTCAACGCCCCAGTTAAATCACGGAAACCTAGCATTTCCCGGACTTGTAAACTGGTTATATCGGCCTATTTATAATAAATTTGACCACATCATTTCAGTGTCAAATAAATGTAAAAAAGAACTTATTGGAATGGGTTGCAAACCGGAGATTACCACGATTTACAATGGCATTGATACATCTTTATTTCGCCCGGATGAAACAAAAAGAACATCATTTCGAAAGAAACTCCAACTCTCAAATGAGGATACACTCGTTTTAACCGTTGCACAACGGACTCCAAGAAAAGGAATATACGATTTTCTTAATACTGCTAGAAAGTTTCCTGAATATCATTTCTTGTGGATTGGCGGATTTCCTTACTCGTTTTTTTCGAAAGATTACCGGAAAATTAAAAACGCCTTGAAAAACAGACCAAATAACACTTATTTTCCAGGTTTTGTTGAAGATATTTTTGAAGTTTATTCAGCTGCAGATTTTTTCTTAATGCCTTCGTTTGCAGAAGGTCATTCTATCGTAATGCTTGAAGCCCTTTCAATGAGGCTTCCAATGATTGCTCGAGATACTGAAGAATTTCGAGAAGCATTCAATGGAACCATGCAATATTTTTCCTCTATTGATGAAATAAATCAAGAAATGTTTTCAGAGTCTCAACGTAAAAGATATCAGAAAAAAGCAGAAGAGGTCTCAAAATATCATATAGATCAAATAGCGGATCAGCACACAAAATTATATGAAAAATTATGTGATGCATAAGCTGATTTGATAGCAATGAATGTTACTGAAACAATTGATTCTGATCTTACTATTCACCAATTCAAATATCGCATTGATAAGAATAAGGATTGCTATCTACTAAAAAAGATTTCAATTCCAAAGGAGGAACCGTTTTCTTATGCATTTATTGGTGGTATGTGGTATAGTAAAAATACTTTTGATCTACGTTTCGATGAAATTTCACTGCCATTTCCATTCACAACATATTACACTATAAAAATAGTTGACAAGCAAATACAAAACAAACGTGCTCGATCTACAATCTATGTGAAAATGCCAGTTATCGTTTTACAATTCAGAACCAGTTGTTACTTAGTTGAATTTGATCCATGTATCACTATTAAAAACCAAGATGTTTTTCCTTTCATTCTGCTTAATGAAACACAGAAATCATACGAAATAAGTTTTTATTTATCATCAACAATTACTGTAAAAGAAAAGAAAAGTGCATGGTTGGGAAAAGGAAAGAAACGAGATATATATTTTGATTTTCAAAAGGGAGATACGTTTTCCTTTCAAACAAAAACACAAATATATAAAACGTGGCAACAAGCAATTACAAAAACTGTAAAACAATCATTTCTAAAAAGAAAGACAAGTTTTGGAAAAGATTTTATTGAACAAGTTTTTTTACAAGCAAAGAACGCATTATATCGATCATATGATCATAAACGCGGTGTATTTCTTCAATTGCCTTGGAGAGAAACACCCGGTTTTACTTTTGTAGATGCCAGTTACTCTTTATTATCATACGAAGCAGTTCGACTCAATTATTTTTCTCAATGGTATGAACAAACAAAGGATGAGGATTTCAAAACCTGGATGAATCAGCTACATACATTATTCCTCAATCCTGAGATGCACACACGACCTAAACGCAGAGGCTCAGGCATTATCTGGTATAACATGACTACATTGACCAAGAATGATTTATCCGGCTATTTTTACATGGACACTGGTTATTCAGGTTATCCTGGCGGGCAAGCAACAATAGATTTACATTTACTCAAGTTTCTGCAATTAAGATCAGACCCAAAACTGAAAAAATTAGTTAGTCAATCCCTAGAATATCTTTTATCAACACAAAAAGAAGATGGATCATGGCCAATGGCTATAAAGCAAGAAGGATTATTGAAATTCAGACCTGAGAAATTAGATGAATTCACCAGTCATGGGGGAACCGCAGAAGCCGTAAGAGCATTACTTCTTGGATTCACTTATTTCAAAGACAACAGAATGAAAAATGCTGCATTGAAAGGATTACAGTTTCTCAGTGAAAAAAACCCTATTTGTTACAATGGATTAAGAGACATTGGCATTAAAGAACCTGAAGCATTTTCTGCTGTTTCAGTAATTAATGCATTTCTTGACGCTTATGAATTAACAAATAAAAAACTATATTTAATACATGCGAAAACATATGCTTTGTATACACTCTCTTGGATTTATTTTTGGAATACATCAACCTTTCCAATGAAATACGGATTTCATCCGATATCTTACTCAATTACTCCACGTCTATCCCCTTATGAGACCGCATGGATCATTTCAACATATAAGCGAATTAATTCGTATACAGATGAAATATTTTGGGAGGATCTCATTAATGCATTATTTTCTCATGTTACCTCATGGATTTCTAAAACTGGAGGTCTTTCAGAAGGTGTATTTCCAAGTAATTTCACAGGTTTGGAAAGATTACCGATGGAACAAACATTTGCAACGGTTGAATTAATGAATAGTGCTGCCACTCTCCTTAATCATTCTTTACCAAAAAAACAAAAAGAAAAACGAAAAAAACCATTGGATTCATCATTTCATCTTCAGAAAAAAAAGAACAAAGTTACGTTATCAAAAAATGAACAAGATATATTTACTTTTAATGCTTCAAAAGCAAAGATTACCCATATTCTTAACCAAAGATTTTCAAATATTGGTATTTCCTTTTCGTTTTATGGTAGCTACAAATTTTTTTCAATAAAAAGACCTGTGAAAAAACAATTACGAGGTAATGTTGGAAAATACGTACTTGGGGCAAAAGATGCAAGGTATGCAGTGACCGGCGTAAGAGGTCCAAAGATATTTTCTAGGATTAAATTAGATTTAGCAGAAAATCACTTGACGTCATCAAATATAACTATTTCATCAGAAAAAACTGCGATAATCACTATGAATTTACCATATCATAGTATACAGGTTCAGTTAGATTTTAGTAATGATAATAATCATGTTCATATAAAGATGAAAATACAAATTTTGGTAAAAGTTCATGATTTGACAACTCAGCAACTTGTGTTATGTCCCATTATAGGAGCACAACCAACGTCTGTATCAGATAATCGAATTGATTTCAACGGGTTTTCCATTTCGGGAGATTGTTCAAACATAATTCTAAATAAATCATTTACCGCGATAAACCAAACCCTGGCTACAAACTGGACACATGCAGGGATTTTCAAAAAAGAATTTTGCATCTCTATACCAATAAAAAACACAGGATAATGAAAAAATCGTTCTTTATTTTTTGATTATGTATGCAATTATTTTTGATAATAAATCAAATAAAAATAAATATATTTTATATTAATTTGTTTATTGTACCAATAATATAACTATTGTGTAAAAAGTTGTGTAACAATACTAAAATAATAATTTTACCATAAGACACATAAATCAGTCCTATGTTTCCATCTTGTGC
>CAZOPW010000061.1:0-11661 GCA_964581795.1 uncultured Thermoplasmatales archaeon
GAATAATGGTATTGTGGATGCAAGGGATGTGGAATGGTGTATTGAAGTGGATGAAAGCTTTGCAAGTAGTGAAGGTGCACTTCTTTTACCAAAGGATGGTATTGCATCAGGTACAGTTACAATTCCTGCGGGGAAAACTCGGCAGGTCCGCTGTCCGATTCTTTTAGATATATCTTTTAGACCTTGGATTAATATGGATGTAAAAGCATCAGTTCAAATTGAGAACTGTATAGATCAGAAAGCAGAGTCAAAAGGAGCAATCGTATTTTTCGTAATACCTTTATAAAAAGTTAGTAATATTCTAATAAATATTATTTGCCTTATGAATTGTATCAAACTAATTGAGGTAGTTTCATGAATTGACTAATGGGCTTTTAAAAATTAGACAACAAATCCGTTTTAATTGGAAAGGCTAATGATTATTAATGTAAAATAAAACAAATACCGATGAAAAAAATTATACCATCTTATATCCAGCTAACACATTTTGCCCAGCTGAAATACCCCCATCTCCATTTGGAATTGTATTATGAACAAGGAAACCAAGGTCATGCTGCTTTACCCTTGCATTAATCATTTCTACGATAGGAATGTTATATGATACCCCACCGGAAACCCCAATATGTTCAATATCATGACCTTCTGCATAATCAATTGCTTGGTTAGCTAATGCTGAAATAAGTGAATCAACGAAAGAAAAAGCTAAATCTGCTTTGTTTTTTTCAGATAATGGTGATGATACCTTTTTCGTTGTTTCATGTAATTGTTGAAATAGATCAACAGTTTGCACAATTCCTTTAGACACTTTTGCAGTAAATGGATAACGCTTCGCACCTTTTGCAAGGTAACGCTCTAGTTTCATCGCAGGTTCACCATCATAAGTTCGCTTGCAACAAATACCAAGATAACAAGAAAGTGCATCAAGTATACGGCCAAAACTTGTAGAACGTGGACTACGTGGCATAATCTTTCTGAATACCTCAGCATCTCCTCCAGAAAAAAAGATTTCCTCATCAAACTGATCAAAAACAGCAAATACAACTCGTCGAGGATCCATTGCCGCTTTATCTCCCCCAAGCAAAGGAATTGGTTCACAATGACTAATTCTTTTATAATCTGTAAATGAGGAAGCAATTACTTCTGAACCCCAGAGTAATTCATCTTCACCGTATCCTAAACCATCTAATGATAACACGACTGCTTCAGATTCACCAGCATCAAGTAAAAGACTTGCGGCATGAGCCCAATGATGCTGAAAAGAAAACAAAGGAATCTGAAATCTTTCTGCGAATCGTGTAGCTAATTTTTTTGTTTCATAACCAGGATGCTTATCCATAGCCACCGCATCAATCTGTTCTTTCTCCATGGTTAACTTCATTAAATGATGAATACTATCTTCCAAAAAAGAAAGCGTTTCATAAGAAGATGTATTCCCAATATACTGCGTTAAATACAAAGTCTTATGTGCTGAAACAGCACCAGTCACATTTTCACCAGGACCAACACTTACAACGTGAGCATCATAGGATACAGGAATTGGATCTGGAACATATCCTCTTGATTTTCGAATAAAAAACTTGTTATTCTCCCATAATTTAATGACACTATCATCAACTCGATTCGGGATTCTTCTATTATGTAATAAATACAAATCTGCATGTAAATCAAATACATCCATATTTTCAGTTATCATTGGTTCTCCGGGAATGTTAGCTGAGGTCATTACTAACGCATTATTTTTTAATCTATGAAACAAAAGATAATGAACCGGTGTATACGGTAAAAACAATCCAATATAGTCTAAACCAGGTGCCACGTTCAATTCTTTTTTCTTTTTTACAAGCACAATCGGCCGTTGAGATGACGTTAACAAGTTTTCTTCATCATTAGTAATATCAGCTAATTGATGAGCAAAATCTAAATTCTGAACCATTACAGCAAATGATTTCTGTGGCCGATGATACCACGATCGGAAACGAGAGATTTCTGATAATGTACAACAAAGATGCATGCCGCCCCATGATTTAATCACCCCGATGTTACCTGCATCAATCTTTGTAGCAAAAACAGCAATGGGATCAGTCGTTTTAATTTCATTCTGCTGTGAATCAAATACTGAATAAGAAGGACCGCATCGTGGACAAGAAATCGTTTGGGCGTGATATCGTCGGTCTAAAGGATTAGAATATTCCTTTTGACACGATTCACATAACGGAAATTCATCCATCGCAGTGTGTTTTCGATCATACGGAACATTTGTAATCACACTATATCGTGCCCCGCACACTGTACAATTCGTAAACGGATATTGATATCGGCGGTTTTGTTCATCAAATAATTCAGCTAAACACTCATCACAAATCGCAGTATCTACTGGAATAAGTGATTGTTTAGATCCTTGTGTACTCTTTTTTATCTGAAAATTTGAAAACCGTCGTTGATCTGGATATGTTTCCACTGATGAAATATGAGCTAAAGAAGAAAGATTCTTTTTTATTTCCTGAATAAACTCTTCAGGATCAGTATCAATAACGACTTCGACCTCTGAACCAGTGTTCAGAACATATCCATGACTGTCAAGTTGTTTTGCAACACGATACACGGTTGGTCGAAAACCAACACCTTGCACCACTCCTTTGAAAACTAGTTTGTATGATGAATGTTTTTTCATCCTTTACTCAACAATTAAATCAGGAGAATATTTATCAGTGTCAACAAGTAAAAACTCATCACTCATACTGAAACAATCCTTCGGGCAGATATCATTACATTGACTACAAAAACAACAACGAGATAAATATACTCTAATCTTTTTAGTTTCAGGAATAAACTCGATTGCTTCAGTAGGACATACTTTAATACAGAGCTTACAACCAATGCAACTTTCCCGATCGTAAGTAATCTTACCTCTGAATCCTTCAGGTGTTTTTACAGGTGGAATCATCTCAGCTTTTCCAGATTGAACATCTTGTAAAAAACCTGTAACTGAGGAAGGAATATATTTAGCAGGAAATTTATTAGTAAATGGTTTTTTCAGCATTTGAGAAAGAACTTGAGGAATCATTGAAAATTTCATTGCATCAACCTCCGCGTTTTTTCAACACTTAACCGATGCAACTGTTCTCCAGTAAACACTTTTTTATTGCCATCCTGGACAATACCAACACGATTCGTACAACTCATACAAGGATCAGTGGATGCAGCAACAATTGGAATATCAGCGATTTGCTCACCACGAAGCATTGGAATCCAAGGTAAAATATTATTATATGTTGGTGCTCGAACTTTCCATGAGTACGGATGTTCATGACCATCCATCTTCACATAATGAATGACTTCACCACGAGGTGCTTCCATCCGACCGATACCGTCACCTTCTAATTTTTTCAACTGATTCAATAATTTCGCAATTTTTGGTTCAGCAACAATATCTCCTTCAGGTAATCCAGAGAGGACTTCAACTGATTGCTCAATTAAATCTATAGATTGTTTCACTTCAAGCAAACGAACGATAATCCGATCATACACATCACCATTCACTTCACCCGTTAACACATCAGGAGTAACATAATCGAAATCAAGTTCACCAAATGCAAAATATGGTTGATCAATACGAACATCTTTTTTTACTCCAGATGCGCGAGTCGTTGGTCCAACAGCACATAATTTCAACGCATCTTCCTTAGTGAGAACACCTACATTCTGACTTCGCATTTTAAAGGTCTTATCATCTAAAAATATCTTTTTTAATTTCCCAAAATTATCCTTCAAAAAAGCCATAGTCTCTTCTATTTTTGGTACCATATCTTTTGTAATATCCCTTCGTACTCCACCAATTTGCGTAATCGCCTTTGTAATTCGATTACCCGTTAAATACTCAGTTAAATCAAGTGCTTTCTCCCGGACCTGCCAAGTTAAAAATAACACTGAATCAAACCCAATCTCATGAGCCGCTACACCAGCCCACAACGTATGAGAACAAATACGTTCAAGTTCCGCGTGAACAACTCGTAAATACTCAGCTCGTTCTGGCACCTCAATACCTCCTATTCGCTCAACAGCAAGAGCAAAAGACATTGGATGACAATATGAACAAATACCACAAATTCGTTCAGCTAAATACAATACTTGAATAGGATTACGTCGCAATCCGGTCCATTCAATCGTTCTGTGCACATGACCAAGATACACATCTGCATCAACAATACGTTCACCATCAACCTCAAACTCAAACATCACAGGTTCTTTTAACGCCGGATGAATTGGACCAATAGGAACTTTATAAGTTGATTTTTCAACGGTTTCAGCAGGCATTATTCTTCAGCCTCCACTTTAGGTGCAGGAATCTTATCATGTTCATGAAGATTACGGCCCATCTTATCTGCATTCGTTTCATCTTTTCTCCAAGGATACATATTCTCAGGGAAATCATCTGAAATAAACACTCGCATATCCTTTGGAATATTTTTAACCTTGATCCCAAGCATTTCCTGTTTTTCTTGTTCTGAAATCAACGCGCCAGGTATCATATCACAAATAGATTCCATTGTCGGATCTGATTTTGGAAGAAGAACAGTGAAACTAATGGTTATTTCTCTTCCTTTCTTTCCAAAGTAAATAGAAAAATGATTAATGATTTCAATTCTGTCTTCAATATCATATCCAGAACTTACTGCAAAATGAGCATTCTTATCAAGAGTTAATAAATGTTTTACAACATCCCTGTACGCTTCATTATCTACAATCATCCAGATCTGAATCAAATCATTTTTATTAGGGCCAATAGGATGGCGCTCAATTTTGCTATCCATGATTTTATCTGAAAACTCTTGGTCAAATGAATCAACGATTTCTTCTGGAGAAAGTTGCTTTTTTCTACTCATTTTTTCTCCTCCAATCCTTCAAGTTTTGTCCAGGCTTTTACAACACCATTTAATATATTTTCAGGTCGAGGTGCACAACCAATAACATAGACATCAACAGGTACAATTTCATCAATTGGTCCAACGAGATTATATGATTCATAAAACACATCACCAGTATTGCCACAATTTCCCACAGCAATCACTGCCTTTGGTTCAGGCATTTGCTCATATGCTCGTTTTACCCTGCTTGCCTGCTGCCGGGTTACCGGACCAGTTATCAATAAAACATCTGCATGCCGTGGTGTACCAACGAGTTTGATACCAAATCGTTCAGCATCATATCTTGGACATAATGCAGCAATTATCTCAATATCGCAGCCATTACATGACCCTGAATTAATATGATAGACCCATAATGCTTTTTTGAAGGCTTTTGGGAGACCTTTTGCCATAGTCAGATTTCCTCCAAGAATACGTTTCTCTACTAGAGTAACTCTGGTTTTTGGTAATCCTGTTGACTATTAAAAGGTTGTGGGAATTTTAAATGAAATAAGATAGAAAATAATCTGAACACTCTTCTGTCCATCAGATAGATTAGATATCCTTTAGTTTTGAATGATTTTTAACAAATTCTTGGAATGGGATCTCCAATAGGTTTTGGAATGATACGTTTTCCACCAACAGCTGTTTCCATAACCACTCCTTTTACTGTATCGGTGACTTCTCCTAAGAGAGTAGCTTGTTTTCCTGATGGATGTTTTTTTATTATCGAAAGAACTTCATCTGCTTTTTCCTTGACTACACCAAAGATGACTTTTCCTTCATTTCCAATTTGTAAAGGATCTAGGCCAAGAAGATCACAAGCAGCTTGGACTCCCTTAGGAATAGGAACGGATTCCTCCTGGATACTAATACCAATCTGAGATTTTTGACTGAATTCATTTAACGTATTTGCAATTCCCCCACGAGTTGGATCTTTAGCAGCAACTACCCCGCCTTCTTGTAAGGCGACTTGTATCAAATCATTTAAAGGATTTACATCTGAAATCACCTGTGTTTCAAACCCATATCCTTCACGAAATGACATCAGCGCGATACCGTGTTCTCCAATATTACCTGATAAGATGAGTTTGTCCCCAGGTTTTAAATTATTATCCTGTAACCAACTCTGTTCTACCTTACGATAACGATTTGCTTCCTTTAGATTACTATCAAGTAATGGTGATCGTGTTCCGATCCCACTTGTATTAATCATAAATTCTTGGATTGCTCCTTTTTCTACTACTTTTGTATCACCGGTTATAATAGGCGTCTGAGCTTTTTGAGCGGTTTCGGCCATACTTTTTACGATTTCTTCATAAGAATGATGAAGCAATCCTTCTTCAATGATAAATCCAGCAGACAATGCCAAAGGAGTTGCCCCCATCACAGCAATATCATTTACTGTTCCAGCAACTGCAAGTTTACCAAGATCCCCGCCTGGAAATTTTATCGGTTTAACCGTATGAGAATCTGTTGAAAAAACAATATTATCTATGATAGCACTATCATCAAGCATAGAGAGAGAAACAGTACTTTTATCTTGATCAAAGATGAAATACTTAAGGATTGATTCTTTAATGAATGAATCCATATGTTCTCCACCAGCTCCTTGAGAAAGTGTGATTCTTTTATTCAAAACGATTACCCCAAATTGTTTATAATCTTGAATGTAGTCCATACCCAAACATTATTTATAATGTGTGGTCTGCTTTTTTAAACCCAATTTTACAAAGAAAAAAATAATTAGAAAAATTTCCAGATAACTATTCGTGTTGTATTTACATTTCCTGCTTTATCAAAAGCTTGTGCTTTGATCAAATATCTTCCGAAACTAATTGTATTCCACTGCCAGATATAAGGAGTATTTGAAAGATTTGAAACAACTTTATTATCCTTATAAACAATCACATGTGAAAGCCCTGATTCATTATCAAATGCATCTATTTTTACAGTGATGGGACCGATTATAAAAGGAATGGGGAATAAGATTTTTTGATCGTTAAACACATAGAAACCGTTCGTCGGAGAGATAATAGATATCTCTGGTTTGATAAGGTCTTCTTCAATTGTTTTCTTAACCATTATCTCTGTTACATTTTGTGCTGTAACGTTTCGAGCGTCTGTCACCGTTAATATCGCAGAATAATTTTTAGCTTCGGTATATACATGGATTGGATTCTGTTCAGCACTTGTTGATCCATCACCGAAATCCCAATGATAGTCATAAGGTTGAACACCACCCTTTGCAGAACCAGTGAATTGAATATCTTCACCAATGACTCCAGTGTATGGACCATTCGCGTCTGCAATTAGTTTTGCTGGTTGTTGAGAAGATCCTGTGATTTGTACTGTATCATTATCTGATTGAAATGGTAAAAGCATCACTGCAGTTGCTAAACAATTATTGGTCTTATTCAAAGTGATTTGAGCAGTAAAATAAAAGCTTTGATCACCAGTAAACTGCTCATCATACCAGTAAATATTCTTACTTCCGAACTCATTTTCTTTAACCTCTCGCGGTTGTGGAGTTGCATTTAGATAAGTTAACATTTCTGGTAGAACTGCAGTTAATGTAAGATAAGCTCCAGTTGATGCTGAAAGCGTTATATTAAAATGTAAAATTGTATCAACTGGTTTTTGTATTTTCTTTACCCAGTTAGATTCATTTTTCACATAAAAATCGACATCAAATTCACCAAGAGAGCAATCGATTTCCTGTTCAATATTTTCTGCGATACTAGTAAGAAATATCTCTGAAGTATTACTTAACAATAGAATGATTGAAATTATTAGTAAAGAAGAATATATTTTTTGGCCCATTTTTCCATTCCTAAATAGTAGATAATCATCCAAAGACATCTATTTGTCTAATGTATGCTACAGGATAAACACTGTCCTCAACGATTATTGATTCATTAAAATGAGCTATTGCAGTAATATTGTATCCTAAACGCGTCGAAACATTTTCAAAACACCATTCAAATGGTGGTTCATAAACAGTTTTATTGTACATTACCGGTGAAACCGCTGATCCACTTTGTGTTCTAATTATAAATTCCATGTAATCTGCTTTCTCAGCTCCTTGAGTTTCAATGCAAAGTTCAGTATCAATAACCACAGACCATCCAATGACTTCTAAGAATTGAATGCTAATGTTTGTTCCAAAAACGTAAAGATTTCCCTTTCTGGGACTAGTTATTCCAAAGTGGGTATCGATATCATCTTCAAAGGATTCATCAGAGACATTGTTATGTGTATAACCTAAACTGATTGATGATACACTTGTAACAATAAAAATAGCAATTATTGTTACAAACATTCGATTTATTTTTTTCATATATTTACCCCCACTAATTTAAATTCTTTTTATCATTTATAATTACTAGTTACTAGTATAAAAAAATTTTGTTTATTATACACAAGTTGAGTGGTTTTTTAAACAAAAGAGTAGCTGCAAAAAAGGTGAACTTTTTTTATCCAAATTATCCAAATATCTAATATTTTTAAGATAACGATGGTATTTCTGTTTATTACAAAGATGGAAGGATAACATTTATTTATGATTTCAGATTCAGTTGCCTCATGGTCTGGCAGGACACCGCTTTAAGCATTATCAATTTTGGATTCATACTAACCTTGATTCCTGCTATTGCTCACAATTTCAGAAATAAAGATGTTAAAGGTCAATCATTAACAACCTATGTTTCTACCGCCGTGTTATTAAGCATCATGTCATTTTTATTTTATACTTTGGAATTATGGTTAAGTAGTATTGCAACAGCAGGAACCGCAATAACATGGTACATTTTATTATACCAAAAAATAGTTTATTCATAGCTAAAAAAGGTTGTTTCATGCAAAAAACTGTCATCTTGTGCATCGGTAATAGGGAAGGAGGTGACGATGCTATTGGCCCATATATTGCTGACCAATTGCAAAGTCAAAAGATAAAAGACCTTATTTGTATTGATGCAGGAATTGCTCCTGAGAATTTCACAGGTATTGTCAAACAACATCATCCTGATCGATTAATTATAGTTGATGCAATACAAATGAAGCTTCTTCCTGGAGAAATCCGGAGGGTTCCACCTGAGAAAATCGGTGTAATGCATATTAGTACCCATGGGATTCCATTATCTGTCTTAATTAAATATTTCAAACAAGAGATTGATACGATTATTTTAATAGGTATTCAACCAAGCAAGATGGCTGGTGAGCTCACAAATGCTGTAAAATGTGCTGCGAAAAGATTTATTCAAATAACAATTTCAAATTCTTTTGAAAATATTTCAATTTTAACATAATAAGATTGCATAACATTTTTATGCATTACAGTATACATGCCCGCAGGTGAAAAAAAATGGCAGAAATGCAAGAATCTGTTGATCATGTGATGGAAATGATGGGGGAGCTATCAAAACATCAACCAGAAAGTTTACGTCATTTTAAGGCGTTTATGGGGCAGGTGCTTAAAGAAGGAACTTTAGATACTAAAACAAAAGAATTAATTACGGTTGGAACTGCAATTACAGCTCGATGTAAATATTGTATCGCTCTTCACGTGAAAAAAGCTCTTGAAGCTGGAGCCACAAAAGACGAAATCTTTGAAGCTGCAACAGTTGCAATGCTTATGGGTGGCGGTCCAGCAATGACTTATATTGTTGAAGTAAAAAAAGCATTAGATGAATTTTCTTAAATTCATTCTTTTATCTTATTTTATCTTACTGGGCATCAAATATTCTTTTTTTTTAATAATTTCAAATTATTTTAATAATATGTAATTTATAATAATATTCATTGTTAGATC
Source organism: uncultured Thermoplasmatales archaeon (assembly GCA_964581795.1). Classification (GTDB taxonomy): domain Archaea; phylum Thermoplasmatota; class E2; order DHVEG-1; family DHVEG-1; genus EX4572-165. The sequence continues at coordinate 9,715 of CAZOPW010000061.1, forward strand.
TATGAAGCTAACAACACGCGCGGGTTTTAACTTTGGCCTTACCTCTGGCATCATTACAACCTTAGGTTTAATGGTAGGATTGAAACCCAGTACACAATCATATTATGTTGTTAACGATGGTATTCTTACAATTGATGTGGCTGATGCTCTCTCTGAGTCTATTGGTATGCATTTTGCAGTTGAATCATAAAACAGTCGTACTACTAAAGAAATCTTGGAAGCAACGTTGTCGACGTTTTTTTACAAATTTATTTTTTCTGCTATGTTTATTTTACCAATTATTTTATTTGAACTTTACAAAGCAGTTCTTATCAGTATTGCCGTGGGCATCTATTGTATAATTGCAAACAGTTTATACCTGGCACGTCAACAAGAAATCCAGGCCTTACCGGTTATAAGTGAACACGTGATTCTTACAATTGGTGTTGTCGTTTGCAGCTCATTACATTGGTATCTTTATTTCAATGATTTTAACTTAATTTATTTATAAATGTTGTAAAAATTTAATTTTTGGAAAATTGAATTGCTATTTTTTGTCAAAAATGGATTGAAGGGAAATTAAATTATTATCATTAACAACTTTCGTTACAAAGTATTTATATATTCATGATTTATTATTAATAATGGAGGTTATAAAGGGCATGAAAATGAAAACTATTATTTTTGGAAGCTTACTTGCTGTTTTTTTAATGCTGATGATACCAAATGTAAGTGCTGTCGAATATACTATTCATAAATCTAACAGACAGAATGAAAAAATATTTTCAATAATGCCGTCGCTGTTAAAAACAACAAATTTTCCTGAAAAAGTGTGGGAAATTATTAACATTATTTTGGCTATCTTGTTAGGTGGAAGTATTGGAATTTTATTTTCAAAATTGTATTTCTCTAAGACAGTTTATGTTGATGATGATGCATCAGAAGACTGGTATGATTTCTATCATGTGAAAACTATCCAGGAAGGCATAGATCATGCAAATAAAGGATATGCAAACAACGTGCGAATTTATAGTGGAACATATGATGGACAAATCATGATGTCTTCTAGTCCTTTATCACCCGGAAACATGGGTCATTGGTTGATTGGAAATGGGAGTAGTTCAACCATTATTAATGCAGAGGGATGTGATTTTGGGATAAATCTTTCCAAGATAGACGGGTGGAGTAGAATCATTGGAGTTACTATCAAAAATGCAAATGGTCCAGGAATTGATCTTGGAAACAGTCAATGGAATTTCATTTATGAAAATACACTCTGTAACAATACAATAGGCATCAAAAATGAAGGAGGTAACTATTGTCCGATTTGGAAAAACAATTTCATCAGCAATGAAATTAACGCATATGATACTGGAAATAATGAATGGTCATTTAGTTGGGAATCATACCACGGTGATGGAAACGCAGAGAAAACAGGTAATTACTGGGATAATTATAACGGAATAGATGAAGATCAAGATGGAGTTGGTGATACACCTTATCAAATAATTGGTGGAAACAGCATTGACAATTATCCATTTATGCACCCGTGGGAGGAATAAAAAAAATATGAAAAAAAACTATTGTATTTGGAAGCCTATTAGCTGTTTTTTTAATGCTAATGATACCAAATGTAAGCGCTGTTGAATACAACACTTTAAAGGAAACGGTAGAATCAAAATTACCGGGTACTTTACAAAATATTGAAAGGAGATTTTTTAACTCAGAGAGTGCCTCGTTACTGGCAACTATTTTAGCAATACTCTCAATTATAATAATTGATATTATCTCATTAACCTTATTAACCATTAACATTGCAATTTTATTTAGTTTATCGGAAGATTATCCATCTGTATCCACCATATTATCACTTCTTGGAGGGATTATTGTTGGAGGATTCCAAGGTTTAGGAATAATTTTTATAGCAAAACAATTTGAAAGAGCTAACCAAAAAATAATTTCAATTCT
>CAZOPW010000062.1:0-9091 GCA_964581795.1 uncultured Thermoplasmatales archaeon
TTTATCTCTTTTTTTATTTGTACCTTCATTATCTGGTTTTAGTCAGACCCTGCCTAATGAAGAATATGAAGTGACCCCAAAACCATGGACTATTCTTCTTTATGACGATGCAGATTTCAATAATGCATACGATCCTTATACTTCCATTATCAACAACACGGGTTCAACAGCAAATGTCAATCTATTAATCTTAAGAGATAGAGAATTTGATCCTGCACATATTTACTATATTAACGAAAATTATCAACCTATTATCTTGGAAGGATTAGGTGAAATAAACATGGGGGAATCTGAAACACTACGCTCTTTTATTCAATATGCAAAATCAAATTATCCTGCTGATCGATATTTGTTAACATTATATAATCACGGTGGAGGTTGGCAAGGAGCATGTTGGGATAATACAAATAACAGTGATCATTTGGAGATGAATGAAATACAACAAGCTTTAGAAGCAACAGGCGGGGTCGACATTATTACATTTTCAGCCTGTAGAATGGGATGTATTGAAAGTGTGTACGAGCTCAGAAATGAAGTTGATGTTTACATCGGCAGTGAAGAAATGCACGGCTTCGGTGAATATTGGCTAGAAATTCCAGGAGTCCTTACTGAAAATAAAGATTCATCAACAAATGATATTGCTGAAAAAATCATTCAGGTTTATAAAGACAAATATCCCTTTTTCGGTCATTTTTATGATTGGACAATAAGTTTACTTTTACAAAAAATGATGGGTATTTTTCCATATCCGCCAGCACTAACTATATCAGCGATTAGTACAGATGGTATTACTAAGTTAGCATCATCAATTGATGATCTTTCAAAAACATTACATGATAATATTAGAGACTACGAAAAGATTTTATCCCGCGTTCGTTTCATTGTTGAAGATTACCCGCGACCGATGAGATTATCTACTCCATTTGGTGATTCTATTGACATCCTGCAATTCGTAACACTACTTGAAAATCAAATATATAAAAATGAAAATAAAGAACTAACTCAAAAAATCGAACAAATTAAAAATCTCCTCAATAATATTATTATAGACGAGTATAACCAGATTGGACATCGGAAATCTACCGGTTTATCTATATATTTTCCACCGTTATTTGGCTTTTCAAAAAATTATAATGATCTATATGATAACTGTAGTTTAGATTTTACACATGATACAAACTGGGATGAATTTTTACGGATGCTATTCTTAGGGGATGAAAATAATGAAAACGAAACAAATATAGATCAAAGTCAACTGGAAATTGGTTCAGGATCGGTTCTTTGTGATGATTTTATTTGGGCTCAATCTTTTATCCCTACTAAAGATAGGTTAACAAAGGTAAGTATTCCATTAATAAAAAATGGATTTATAATAACAAAAGTAATATTTTCTATACGAAATAACTTATCAGAAGCTGATATTGTCCAATGTTCAAAATCCTCTTTTGAAATCCCATTTCCATTTCAATATCAGGGTTGGCTTACTTTTAATATAGATGACATGTCACTAAACGAAGGAGGAACATATTATTTGGTATGCAAAACTAGAAGTGGAAACAATAGAAATACTCATTACACATGGCTGGCAAGTGAAACTGATGTTTATGAACATGGCGAATCGTGGATTAGTTATGATCTAGGAAAAAGCTGGCATTCATGGAAAGAATTTGGAAATCAAGGATTTGATTTTAGTTTTAAAACATATTATTAATAAATAACCTGCCTTGCAAGATAATCAATTTTTTTTTTATTCCAGCTTATACCGGAGTAATCCACCAATATGACCTAGGTTTGAAATTTCCTTATCACTAGTGAATTCAATTGTTGCATCGGTTCGTTCTGCATATTCAATGATTTCTTCGATAACATCAGCCTCTGTAGTACTATTTCCACATACTGGACAATCCTTAATGGGTCCAGATTTTAGAATCTGGCAATGTTCACAAAGACAACCTTTCAAATGAAAATCTTTTTCAACGATTAAAACGTCAATTTGCCCGATTTGAGCAGCTTTTAATGTGTCTTCAAAACCGTACACTGCAAGACCATTTTTTAAAATCTCTTGTTTAAGTTGTTCCACTGCGTTTTGGCTTTTCAATTCCTCTTTATCAGAGATTATATTTAATGATTGTTTGATGATTTCATGTTCATTGTTCATATCAACATCAATGATATCAACAATTTTCTCTTTGGTGTGTTTAGGTAAAATGTCTTTAAATTGCATCTTTGCTGTTCCAGGACCAGCAATAACAATTTGATCCTCATCCATTTTTTCAAGGTAGTCACTAACCTCAGTTAAAAAATCATGGATGGCTCCTTTTCTAATTCGTTGAAAACGAGCTTGGGACCATCCTCCTTTTTTATGTTTGTTCATAATATCTGAGGAAAGTTTTTTTTGTTGTTCAGCTCTTCCAAGTTCAATAGAGAAAATTTTTGCCTGATTTGAATTAAGTAAAACAAGTGAAAATGATTCCCATTCATCTACAATTCGAGCAAGCGGACGGATATACGGTGATGAATCAACCACTAATGCGTTATTAATTGTAATTGGAAGTGATGTTATTTTAAATAGGTCATGTTTATCTGAAGCAAACACCGCTATATCATTTTCTTGTGTCTGATTTAAGAATTCATTCACTTTTTCCATTGTCTTTTTAAAATTGTCTTTTTCATCCCTATCAAGGAGGGCTTGACAGCTCTGCATTCTCTTTTTTATGAACTGTTCATCACTTCTTGGGTTTAAATAAATAGAAACGAAAACATCTTTGCTGTCTTTATCAAAAAGTTGAGATAATTCTTTAATTATCTTTTTTAGATCAGAGTCCATATATTATCAAAATAAGTAACAAACTCTCTGTAATAAACTTAGGTATCTATTTACTATTTTAATTATTGGAGTGAACCCCAAATTCCGGACAATAAGTTCAGTTAATAACTAAACTTAATCAGATGGTTGAGATAAGGTAAAATAAAATGTACTTCCCTTCCCCAATCCTTCACTTTCTACCCATATCTTACCGTGATGACGTTGAATGATACGTTTACAAATAGGTAGACCAAGTCCACTACTATCGAAATCATGTCGAGAGGGATCTGCTTTGTAATATTCTTCAAATAAGTGAGGTATATCATCTTCAGCTATACCAATGCCAGTATCTTTTACTGAAATAAGCACGCCCTCTTCAATCTCTTTTGCATCAATAGTTATTTTACCTGATCCTTCCGTGTATTTCACTGCGTTATTAAACAAATTCATAAAGACTTCTTGCATATGAAATTGATCAGCATAAACCGGTAAAACAGATGGGACATTATTTTGTACACTTATATCATTGTTTGTAAAGAGTGCATGATTTGCTGAAATAACATCGTCAACGACGGAGGAGAGATTTACTTTTTCAAACGAAAAATGAGTTTTTGAAGAATTCAATTTTGCAAGTTCAATTGTTTTTCTTACTAAATTCTGCATATATCTAGCATTTCGTTGTAATACATCAATAATCTGTTTATCTTTAGGATCTGTTATATGTTCATCAAGAAGCGGTAAGAGTTGAATAAAGGGACCAAGTGGATTTTTTAAGTCATGCCCTAATTGATTAATAAATTCATCTTTTTGTTGTAATAATTGTTGAATTCTTTCTGTCCGTTCTAAAACTTTTTCTTCAAGTTTCCTATTTAAGTCCATTAGTCGTTGTTGAGCTTCCTCTAACTCTTTTTGAGTATTCTTTAGAAAAGTTATTTCTTTTACAGAAGTTAGTAACACTTTTTCATCATTATACGTTATGATTTCACTATTGATTAAGAAATCACCGATGCTTCCGTCCTTTTTTCGAAATTTGACTTCATAATCTCGAACAAAACCATGTTTTTTGATACTTTGCAAAAGATGCTTACGCTTTTCTTCCTGAACATATAATTCTTGGATTTTTATTTCAAGAAGTTCTTTTTTTGAAAAACCAAGCATATCACAAAATACTTGATTAACTCTAAGGATATCTCCATCAAACGAGCCTATCCCCACACCGGTGGGGACTTGATTAAATAACAAACGATATTGTTCCTCTGATTTCTTTAACGCTTCTTCTATTTTAATACGCATGATCAAATCGGTAAATTGTTCCGCGATGACCTTAAAACGTTCTAACTCCGATTCGGTAAATTTCCGTTCACTACTGATTTGAAGAACCCCGATAGGATTGTTATTTACTATCATAGGAACACTCATCACCGAATTATTCTTTACTAAATGAAAAATTGAAGGTACCAAACTCTGTAATATCTTATTTTCAGTGTGCTCAATCATCATTTGAATAATTGTATCAGGATCATTTGTTAGCACAGCTTCATTTTTTGCCAATAATGATGAGTAAAAACTACTTTTTAGTAAATTAATAGAGACTGAAGGAATTTGCATATTAATTAACTGGCTGATTTGATCTTTGATTTTTTTGCTAAGTGATAAATTTTGCATAATCAATTGTTTTTTATCATCTGAAACAAGGTAAACAGTTGCCACATTTAATTCAAATATATCTTTAATTGAATTCTCGTATAGAACGATAATCTCATGTAATTTACCATTTTGATTCGCTAATTGGTTGAGATTATTGATCATCGTTAGCATCTTTTTTTCTCTTTTAATTTTCTCATCAAACTTTTTCCGCTGTGTAATATCACGAGCTAAACCCAACATATAGTGCTTATGTGCGATAACGACTTTAGAAAGTGTAACCTCCGCAGGATAAAGTGTTCCATCTTTTCTTTTATGATACACTTCAAAAGTGGTAGGGGGATCTTGAGCAGAAAGACCTTTCCAGTAGTTTTCAAGATCATTTCTATCTTGTGCGTGAGGATCGATGTCAAAAACGTTCATATTTAGCAATTCATCTCGTGTATATCCCGTGTTTTTTTCAGCTGCTTTATTTACATCAACAATCTTTCCATTTGTTTCATGCAGAAACAGCATTTCTGCTGCTTGTTCGACAAGTGATCTAAATTTATGTTCACTTTGTTGTACTGCATCTTCAGCGTTTTTCTGATGGGTAATATCTAAAAATGTGGCAACAATTTTTTCGATATTTCCATTTTCATTGAGAATTGGCCGTATACTATTGATGAACCAACGAGTTTTCCGATTCGAATTCATCTTTAAACCAATAATTTTACTTTCAAAAGGCAATTTTGTCTTTATCACGATACTTACTGGAAATTCAGTTGGGTTTAATGGTTCGTTTTTTGTATTACGTAATTTTCCCTTCCAAAAAGATAAATCTTTTTTACAGAGTTCTTCTTCTGTCAATCCAAATATGTTCTCAGCGGTCTTATTTACCGCTAGCATTTTGCCATTTGAATCATGAACCGCTATGCCAACGAGAGCATTATTGAATAATTCTCGAAATTTTTGTTCATTATCTCGAATCGCTCGTTCAGCTTGTTTTCGATTGGTAATATCTCTTGCAATACCTTGGATAGCATATGGTACTTTGTCCTTATACACAAGTGAAGCCATTGATTCAACATAACCAATTGAACCATCTTTTCGTTTCACTCGGTATTCAACTAATGATTCTTGTTCATGAGTTTCCAGAAGGTTTTCTATCATCTGAAATGCTTTAGGCAAATCTTTTTCAACTATAATATCTTCAAATTTGAGATCTTTCAAATTCTCATGTGTATAGCCAAGATCTTCTAGTGCAGCGTTATTTGCATCAATGAAATTTCCTTTAAAATCACAAAGGTAAACCCAATCACGGGATTCTTCAAAAAGAGACCTATATCGTTGTTGAATCTCCTTTATTTCGCCTTCAGCTTTTTTCTTTTCCGTAATATCTCGAACTACTCCCCATAAATAATCAATGTTTCCCTCTTCATCCAAAACCATATAAGATTCTAATTCAACAGGGAAAATTGAACCATCTTTTCGAATATATTCTTTTTCATACACGCCTGAATAACCTGTTTTTAATAAGCGATTTTCCCAGATCTCATTTTTTTCCCAATCATGCCAATATTCTGGAGTTATTTTATAGAAATTTTCAAGTTCTTGTAACTCTTGAAGACTGTATCCTAACATAGTACAATATGATTCATTTGCATCAATGATTTCTCCATTTTTATCAACCATTACAAATCCATCACGACTTCTGTCAAATATCTCACTATATCGTTTCTTATTTGCAATTAGTTCCTCTTCGGTTTTCTTTAGATTTGTAATATCATGTAGTGTGACAAATACCTGGTAGGGTTTATCTTGATTTTTTTCAAACTGTGGAATAGCGTTAATACTCATCCATACATAATCATCGATTTTAGTATTGAAAACACCTGCAGTGACATTGAGAACAGGTTTACCCGTTTTCATTGCTTTTGTAGAAGGAAGTTCCATTGTCGGAAATTCTGTTCCATCCTCACGAATCACTTTCCAATCAGATGAAAATGAATTTCTTCTCATGAATTCATCACGGGTTAATCCAAACATCTGTAGAGCAGCGGTGTTAACATCAACAAATTCACCATTGTACCTTTGATAAAATGCGCCTTGTTGCATGTTTTGAAACAAAACTTTATATTTTTCTTCTGTCCCTTTCAATTTATTTTCTGCATTCTTAATTTCTGTTATATCTAATCCAAATTCAACCAAATTGGTAATAATACCATTTTTATCAAAAACGGGGAATCCTTGAATTTGCCAATGTCTTCCATCGGGTGTTTCTTTTTCAATGATTTGAGGAAGTCCAGTTCTCAGTGCTTTAAGCACAGGACAATCAGGGCATGGGAGGTCACTTTTATTCCAGAATTCATAACAGTGTTTACCAATCATATCTTCTTTTTTCAAATCAAGAGAATCTGCAGCTGCCTTGTTGGCCCATTGAATATTTAAATCAGTATCATACAAACAAAATAATTCTTTTAATGAGTCAAAAAGAGTGGATAATTGATTTTCATTCAACATATGATTCTGAGTTAGATTGTATTTATCCCTCATCAAATCCCTCGAATTGCATAATGGTATCTATAATAGAGTAGATTAAAGAAAAGAATACTTTTTTTCCTTCCATCCATAAATATTATTTATTAATAAGTAAAAAGTTTTTAAGTATTTTCATTGGTTTGTTAGTAAAATAGTAACGATTTTTTCCATTTTCATAAATTATTTTTTTAATTTTTCATCTACGTGTTTAGATTTAAATTTAAATAACAACGAAAAAAGTTCTCTATTATTTCTATATTTTAAAAATAATGGGGAAAATATGAGCTATTTAACAAGAATCAATAATCTTTACTAAAAAAGTTATTTTACGTTTGTCCGAAGATATAAAATACTAAATTTCTTTTATAAATATGAAATATTAATTTTGATTATGAATAGTGACATGAAAATTAGAAAGGTGGAAAAGATGGATCAAATAATTTATTATTCAAGAGGGGGGAACACTAGGAAGGTTGCTGAAGCAATTGCAGAGGAATTACAGGTTAATGCTACTAACGTCAATAACGCTTCAATAGGTGAAATAGATAATGAAATGGTACTTTTTCTGGGGTCGGGGAATTATGGAGGTAGACCTGGATCAAAAATAATCGAATTCATTAAAAAAAATGATTTTTCAAACATGCAAGTAGCATTATTTGGTACATCGGGTGGTGGAAAAGGGAATGAATTAAAGCTAATGGAAGAGATAATAGAATTAAACGGAGCAACGGTAAAAGGTAAGTTTTATTGTAAAGGAAAAACTTTTGGATTAATTAATCGTAGAAATCCAACTGCTGAAGAACTAAATGAAGCAAAATCATTTGCACAAAAAATGGTGGAAAAGAATTGAAATGAAGTATGATTTTGAATACTTTTTTTAAGTTTATCAATTCAATATTCATTTTTTCAGATTAAGCTATTTTATTAAATATTTCTAATCATGTTTATTCAACTATCTTTTTTTATTCTTCATCTCCATCGAAGAAAAATAATTCATCAATAGTTGTTTGTAATGCTTTAGCGATATCATAGGCAAGTTTGAGTGATGGATTATATTTTCCCTTTTCAATGAAAAGAATAGTTTCTCGTCTTACGCCAACCTTTTTTGCAAGATCTTCTTGGGTAAGATCATAGCGTGCTCTAAGTTCTTTGATTCTTGTTTTCATCTTTAATCTCCCCTCCAAGACAAGTAAAGATACGAGATAAAAAATACTAATCCTCCACATAGAACAACCGCTGCAGTTACATAGTGCCCTCCGATTTCATAATCAAATACTATGCCTGATATTAATGGGGCACCAACTGCACTCCAAATGGAAGCGATGAATCCATAAGAACATGCCTTATAATTAATTAATTTCAATCGTTCGTCTTGTGCAGGTAATCCTCTATTTATGTTTTTTATTCTATCCCAAAGTATATAAATTGATGATAGGACCAATATGATTACTATCCCTATTTGTAAAATTTCAGTTGGGTTAATGTTTCCTGCATTTAGTAAAAAAAAGTCGAGTGTAACCAGTACAGCGGATACTATTCCTATTCCTAACAAAATTTCCTTTATATCTTTCATTTTTTCCACCATTTTTATTAGAATTTATTAACATAATATTGTTTATTTTTAACAATATATTATTAATAAATAACATTATGTTAGGTATTTATAACATATAGTATTTATAGTTATCGATAAAAAATCTCCCATATACTATACAAGATGAAAAAAAATTCTGACAAAATTAATATCTATCAACAATAGAAAGCTAAAATGACATCTTTATCGTTTTGACAATCTACCTAGGTAAATTTATAATAAATAATTCATAAAATAGTGAAGTGTGGTGGAGATGGTAAGAAAGAAAAATGTTTCTTTGCTAGCGATGAGTCTAGAGAGCATACCAATTAATTTAGGTATGACACAAACATATGAACTACAAGCAAATCAATTGAAAAAAGAAGAAATCAAAGAATTAAATCTAGAAAAAATAGATACATCAATAGAATTAGACCAACTACTTGAACAATATCCAATTCTTGATAAAATAGTTGAAAAACTCCTTAAATACGTTTATAATTGGATGATGGTGGTTACTTCTTCATTTAAGTAATATCTTGCAACCA
>CAZOPW010000062.1:9191-11526 GCA_964581795.1 uncultured Thermoplasmatales archaeon
TTAAAATCAAACAGATTATGCTCAAAAAATATAGCTAATTTTTTTCAAATCATAAAAAATTGTAATATATTATTTGTAGGTGAATTGATAAAAATGAATGTTTTTATTAGTAGTTTTATCATTATTAAATAAATATGACTGTGTATTCGCATTCTCGTTTAAGTTGTTTTGAGCAATGTCCATATAAATTCAAATTAAAATATCTTGATAAAGTTGAAACTGAAGTTGAACAAAGTGTTGAAGCATTTCTTGGTAGTAGAGTTCATGAAACTCTAGAGAAATTGTATAGAGATCTTGAGTTTCATAAAGAAAATAGTTTGAATGATCTCATCAGTTTTTTACGTAGTGAGTGGGAGTCGCATTGGTCTGATGATATTGTTATTGTAAAGGAAGAGTATGGTAAGAATAATTATTTATCGATGGCTGAACAATATATAACGGATTATTATCTTCGTTATGAACCATTTGACCAAGGAAAAACGATTTCAATTGAAGATCGTATTGTAATTGATCTAGATGGCAGTGGCGAGTATAAACTACAAGGGTTCATTGATAGGCTTGTTGAAATTGATGATGGTTTTTACGAAGTCCATGATTATAAAACAAATTCACGGCTTCCTCTTCCCGAATACATTGAAAATGATCGACAACTTGCTTTGTATGCTATCGGAGTAAAAGAACGGTATCCTGATTGTAAGGATGTTCGGTTAGTCTGGCATTTTTTAAAGTTTGATAAGGAAATAGATTCAACTAGGACTGAAGAGGAACTTGAACAGTTAAAAAAGGATACCGTTGAATTAATTGAGGCAATTGAAAATACTGATCAGTTCCCATGTCAACCATCGGCTTTGTGTGATTGGTGTGAGTTCAAACCATTATGTAAAGAGTGGGCTCATTTGTATTCAATTCGAGAGAAACCTGAGAATGAATATTTAAATGATTCTGGTGTGAAACTCGTGAATCAGTATGCTGAACTAAAGAAAAAAAAGAACCAACTTAATCGTGAATTATCTTCTGAAATAGAAAAAGTTGAGGAAGCATTAGCCAGTTTTGCAGAAAAAGAACAGATCGACGTGGTGTTCGGATCTGAAAAAAAAGTTCGTATTAAAGAATATGAACGATTTTCATTTCCATCGAAGCGAAATAAAAAACGAAAACAACTTGTGAACTTCATTAAAAAAGAAGGCAAATGGGAAGAGGTCAATCAACTAGATACAAGTGCATTGAACTCGATTTTATTGAAAAAAGAATGGGATGAACAAATACTATCAAAGATATTAGACTATGCTCAGCTTAAATCATCAAAACGATTCTATCTAGGATCAATAAAAAAGTGAGATAAAGGACTTATTGATAAAAAGGGTAAGCGCTATGTATGTATAAGTGCAGAGACATGGTTCAACTAAATAATGTTCACTTTTCTAAACGATTAATATTTGCTTTAAATTCCTTATTCTTCCTCAATTTCAGTTATCTTTTTTTTCTTAAATAGATACGTCTCAAGTTCCTCATGAAATGCAGGATCTTCTCGCCTTATCCATTCGATAAGCATAGCAGCATGTTCTTTTTCTTCATCCCGATTATGCGCTAAAATGTCTTTCAGTGATTGATTACTAGTCGCATCGACTCGTTCTTGATACCAGTTAATAGCTTCAATTTCTTCTATCAATGATTGTCTAGCTCGGTCCAAGTCCAATGTTTTCTCTTTCAACTGTTTTCTATCTTCATGTTCTATCATAAGACATCAAAAAAACTACACAAGGAGTTAAGATATAAATTTTTTTATTCTAAAAAAAGAGGAGATAGGGAATAAATATTTTTATAACAATCCCCAAATCCCAACGATAATTGCAATAATCCCAATGATGGTCTGAAAGCTTCCCAACCATTTCGCTAGTTTCTCCAAATGTTTTCCCATAGCAGGAATGGCTGGTAAAATACCAACAATTAGGATGAGACCAACAATAATGGCTACGATACTTTGCAAATCGGTCCACCAAAAAATTGCAAGTATGATGGCAATAATCCCAATGATGGTCTGAAAACCACCAAGCCATTTCCCTAATTTTTCAAGGTGTTTTCCCATAGCAGGGATTGCTCCAAGTATACCAGCACAGAGGACAAGTCCTCCAAGTATATTTACTATTTCTATCCACATCTTACATTCTCTCCTCACAGTTTTCTAATATTTTTTTGACCCGGAAATTATTTTACTTGTTTATTACTTTTTATAAAAAAATAAGTGATTTTAAAAAATTTTACACCTAAAATAAAGTTATATTTCGATTTTAACTAAAACTTCATGATAAATACTTACAAAATTAAAATATGTTTA
>CAZOPW010000063.1:0-10037 GCA_964581795.1 uncultured Thermoplasmatales archaeon
ACAATCAACAAACAATAGACTACATGTTTACTATACCATAAACACTTTTTTTATTGTATATAAAGTATGAAACTCGTTGTGAATTTTAAACAGTGCACATCCTTTTAAGGACATGCACTGTTTTGCATGTTGAATCAAAGACATGCAAAGAGAGATTGTATCTCATGATGTTAAATGTAATCCTTGTTTTTCAGTGAAGGATATCTTTTTGGATGATCATAATTGGGATGTTTACAGAAATCAGCATCGGCATGATCTTCGTCAGGTTGAGGTTGATGAAGTGGAGAAGATGCTTCATTGTAAGGATGGGAGTCGTGGTTTTTTTGTGTATTATTGTCCTCATTGTGAGGAGTCTCGTATTGTGTATTTTGGGTGTAATAGTCGGTTGTGTTCGTGTTGTGGGAAGCGGTATACGGATAAGTGGTCGAAATCACTTCGGAAGGCGATGTTTGATGTTGTTCATCGGCATATTGTGATGAGTGTTCCGGAGGTGTTGTGGGAGGTGATGAAACGGTTTCGGCGTCGGTGTTTGAAGGTGTATATGGATGCGGCGATTGCTGCGGTGAATAGTACGTTGTCGTATTTTCTTAAGAGGGAGGTGATGGCGGGTGTGATTGTGGTGTTGCATCCGTTTGCTCGGGATCTTGGTTTTAAACCGCATCTTCATTTGTTGATTACTGAGGGTGGGTTTGATAAAAAAGGACGTTTCGTTCGGAAGCGTTTTATTCCTGCGGGTGCGATGCGTAAGACCTGGCAGTATCAAGTTCTTACTCGGTTTAAACAGGTGTTTCCGAGGACTCCTGGTTTCGCTCGGTTCATTGATCAGTTGTTTAAGAAGCATCCTGAAGGTTTTTATGTGTATCTTCCGAAGAAGAGTAGGATTACGTCTACGCATAAGATTGGTGGATATGTGGCTCGGTATGTTCGTCATCCTGCGATTGCGAATACGCGTATTTGTGGGTATGATGGGAAAATGGTTACGTTTTGGTATGTGGATAATGAGGGTGTGAAGCATGTTGTTTCGATGGGTGTGTTTGATTTTATTGAGGCGTTGATTCAGCATATTCCGGATCGTCAGTTTAAGATGATTCGGTATTATGGGGCGTATGCGCGGAAATGGAAATCTCGGTTCAATGTTTATGTGCAGGAAAGTATAACGCAGTCGAAATTAGATGATTTTCCGAAGAATCGTGATATTTGCTGTCCTGTTTGTGGTGAAAAGATGGAGTTTGTTATGTATTGGAAGTCTGGTCCGCCTTCAAAAAGTGTTTTTGGGGAGAAAATTGAGGATTGGCATCACCTTTCTGTTAGTGTTGATGCTGTTTAGCTGTTGTTAATTTGCCCCGAAGGGGCTTTCTTGTACCCTAACATATGCACTTAGTAAAAAAAAGAAAATAAAATTAAACAAACACCGAAAAATTTGGAATATCATTCTTCTAATAACATTTCTTGTTTCAGGAATTTTTGGTCTAATGCTTGCCATATCAATTAGTTTAGGGATAAGGCTTGATTTTTATGCAACCTTGTTATTTTGGCATGTAGAATTTGGTATCGCAATGGCAATTATTTCGATATTTCACATTGGATGGCATTGGACATATTATAAAAAAATTTTAGCTAAAAAATAAAAAAAGAAGAGTATTCTACTCTTCGATTACTCTTATTGTCGGCTGTAAAATATATTTGTCGCTACCTGTTTTATGCACTGAATCTTTGATATCAAAATCCAAAATTAATGTGGTAGTCACACCAGGTTGGATAATAAATTGATTCACTAGTTTCACTGTTTTTGAAGGTATTTCCAAGTCATATTGCTCTCCATCGATTGTTACCAAAGCTTCTGAAATGTGCAGTCGGATTTGAGTGTAAATACCTACATCAAGAGTGCTGTTACCAAGTACATCAGTCACATTTTCAAGCTGAATTAAATCAAATTGTTGTGACTCATTGACGACAGTAATCCATTCAGCACTACTATTATTCCCTCCAGAACCCATATGAACTTCCACATACGAAATAGTAACTAGAGCTTTAGAAATATTCAAATCACCAGGAGCATCTGTAATCTTTAATGTTAACATTCCTTTTTCAGTTGTTACGCAACCAGTGAAAAAAGATGCAGAAATCACCAGCATACAAGCAAATATAATTCCTATTTTTTTCATTGTTTTTCTCACCTTTGTTTAAATTTATAAATTTATGGCCAACCTGAGCCGTCAGGTACACCATCTCCAGAATTTGGAGCAGGATCGTTATATCCAGAGCCGGTGGAGCCATCGCCATATGGTCCATTTTGTTGGTCATAGCCACTTCCATCTGAAATACCATCACCTGAATTTGGTGAAGCTTCATCATATCCGTTATTATCCGTGTTGCTCGCTGCTACTGCATACCCGATAATTATTATCGAGAAAAGCAGTAATCCACTTATTATTACCATTTTTTTCTTCATTTTTTTTTTCACCTCACATCTCTCAATATTTTTTTATATCATGTCTCCAATTTCAATTTCATCATTTTCATCCATTGTAAGATTATCTATCTCCAATGAAATCTCATCTGTAGAAACCAGGTCTTGCTCAATTTGATTAGATTGTTTGGGATCTTCATTTGTTATATGGTAGACAAGAATAGAAGCAAAAACGAGGATAAGTACAGAAATTACGGTTAGCACTATTTTTTTCATTGGCTACCACCAATTCCTTTCTTACCTGATCCATTATAACCTGGCTCTATACCACTTCCTTCATTTCCTTGTCCACTCTCATTATTTCCCATATCACTCTGGTCATTACCTACATAGGGGTTTTCATTACCTTTCCCATTTTGATTGTTACTATTACCGGTTATATCAAGATTATTAATTTTATTTTGAATTCTATTTATTAATCCTTGCTGAAGACCATTTTCTGAATGATTTTCTAATCGTTGGAGCCTTCTTTCTAGCCTGTTCTGCACTCTTTCTTCAAATCTCTCACTTACATTTTGGACTTGATGTTGAGCCTTTATTTTAGATTGAATTTTTTCTTTTTTTAGTGAAGTTAATAAATTGAATTGTCTCGCTTTTTCATTCTGATTTATTTTCTTAGTGATATTTTCCCTCATTTGATTTATAGACAAAGACCCATTTCTATATTGATTCAAACAATAACTTTCATTTTCACCAAGAAATTGATAAAAACGACGGAATTGATTTGTATTATATTGCCGGATCTTATTCTGAATAAAATTTGAAATATTCCTAGTTTGATTACAACTCATATTTTGAATTCTTATCTGTAAACGTTCTAATGAAGTAGTGTTTAATACACCCTGTAATGTATCTCGAAAATCTTTCGTAAGATTTACTGCGTCATGTTTTAAATCAACAAATATCCTAACTGCATCAGATGCATTTGGATCAGCTGATTGCACCTCTTGTTTTAAAAGATATAATTCTTCAATAATAAGTTCAAGACTACTTGTATTTATTCCATTTTCCTCTGTCAGATTGATTATTCTTTCTCCTTTTGCAATATTTTTTATAATTGCTTTTTCAAGCTGTAATAATCGAATTTCTGAACCTAAATGATATTTCATAACTTCAATTTCTTGTTGCGTGTTTTCATCAATAAATGAATCATTTAATGATTTTTCAGAATCATTTGCATATGCCAAAGGTATGATAGAAACCAACAGCATGAGCACCACGGAGATATTCAATATTTTGTTCATGTGATTCACCTAATTTTTTTTAACTTTGGATCTAATATTGGATGAAACAAGATATATAATCTAACCGGAACAAACCGGAACAAGATGAAACTTGGTTGGAATTCACTGTTTTTTTAACCGTATAATATTTGACATACCGATTTGTTCTTTTTCAATAAGTCCTTTTAGTTCAAGTCTTCGAATATTTCTTGATACTGAGGCTTTTGGGATGTTGAGTTCTTTTTGAATATCTCTTTGAGAAAGTGCAATATCACTTTCATGAAGTAAAGCCATTATTTTTTTCTGCCGATCATTTAATCCTTTTAGTTTTAGATTTGAAGTTATTTCTTTTTTAGCGGAAAACAATAGTTTCTCTCTTTTATCAACGAAGAAAAGGACAATAAGAAAGCTAATAATTAATGCAATAATACAAATGATGAGAAAGAGTGAGAATAGATCTAAACCGAATAATTCATTTGTATCTAAAGATTTTTCAGTCTGATATTCAACTATGAGTGATAAAGATTCGTTGCTTCCGTACCCGTTAATAATTAGGTTGCCTGATGATTCGCCAATAAGAGTTGATCCTGTTGAAGAAATGGATTTGATTTGAGTATGTTCAGGAAATGTAATCGAATAGATATAATCTGATAAAACTTCGTTTGTTGTAATATTTAGGTTCCATATGCCCTGTGTTTTTGATGTGTAATTCTGCGAGTCTTTAACAATAAGATTGGGGTAATTTGTATTTCCTTCAATGGTAACAAAACCTGCATTGTCTACTGTAATTTCCAAATCTGCGTAAAAATCTAATGCTTGATTTGATGGAATCAAAATAACATTAATTGCAATGAATAAAATCAGGGAAAAAATTACTTTTTGTATTATTGATTTTTCCGATCCCATCATATACCACATTGTTTTTTCATATAAAATGATTATTTAAATAATTTCTAAATGACTTTTTTATCAATTATCATTAATGGTAACTATGTTAGATATATGTAAATTTTCTCTTATTTTCTTCTGCTCTAAATAATTTAAAAATAGTTCAAATTAGAGTTTATTGAAAAGGTAAAAAATATTAATAAAATTGTTTATTCTTTTTTTTGAATTAAAGGGTATCTTAGGAAATATAATTATCTTTTTTTGAGTAAAAGTAAGATTATTTTTACCAAAAAGAAAGTTTAAATAAATCAAAAGGTTTATATATCATTAATTATTTGAATGGAAATAAAGACGTAAAAAGTTTGTTATAGGGACGGAGAAAAGATTATATTGTGGATAAAACTAAGTTACTATTTGATTTTTTAAACGTAAGTTACAATATTTTTGGAAAGTGAAGTGAAATAATGATAAAAAGAGTTTTGAATAAAATAAATAGTCCTGATACTAGCGTTCTATTAGATAAATTGGGGTTTAAAACCAAACGCATCGTCATCAAATATGGCGGAAACGCGATGATGGATGATGAACTAAAAGAATCAGTTGCAGATGACATTGTCCAACTGAAAAATATGGGATTAAAACCCATTATCATTCATGGTGGAGGGCCCGCAGTAAGCAATCAAATGGATAAGGAAGGATTAGAACCAGAATTTATTCATGGTCAACGAAAAACTGATGAGGAAACATTAGAAATTGCAGAAATGGTTCTCTCAGGAAAAGTCAACAAAGAACTCGTTGGATTGATGAACAAAAGGAATGGAAATGCAGTTGGTATTTCAGGAAAAGATGGAACACTGGTAAAATCAAGAAAATACAAAAAAGAAATGAGAATTAATGGTGAATTAGAAAAAGTGGACTTGGGACGTGTTGGCGAAGTTTATCATGTTGATACGACACTTATTGAAACACTAATGGAAAATGATTTCATCCCAGTTATATCACCAATTTGTGCTGGAGATGAAAAAGGTGATTTTAATGTTAATGCTGATGTTCTTGCTAGTGAAATTGCGTCATCATTGCATGCGGATTCACTTATCTATCTAACAAATGTAGATGGAATTCGGCAAAAAGAAGATGATGCTACATCACGAATTAAAAAAATAAGTGTTGATAAAGCTAAATCATTAATTGGTAATGTAATTAGTGGCGGGATGATACCAAAGGTTGAATCAGCAATAAAAGCAATTGAAAACGGCGTAAACACCGTCAGAATCATTGATGGAACAAAGAAACATTCACTAAAATATTCTTTTGAAAAAAGCTCAAAATATGGTACGATAATCTATACAAATAAGGGGAAAAATTCTAATGAAATTTAAAGAAGTACAACAAATTGATTCAAAATATCATTTTCAAATATATGGACGACTTCCAATCCTTTTAACAAAAGGAAAGGGTTCAAGAGTATGGGATTCTGAAGGAAATGAGTATATTGATGTTTTAGCAGGTATCGCGGTAAATAGCTTAGGTCATTGTCACCCAAATGTGGTAAATTCAATCAAAAAACAAGCTGAACAACTCATTCACTGTACTAATATTTACTATACTGAACCACAAGCTAAATTAGAACAACTTTTAATAGATCATTGCGACATGGACCGCTGCTTATTTGTTAATAGTGGAACCGAAGCGGTGGAATCAGCGATGAAGCTAGCTCGTAAATGGGGCAGTAAACATGGAAAAGGAGGGGGTATTATAACTATGGAAGGATCATTTCATGGCCGAAGCCTAGCCTGTGTAACTGCAACCGGGCAAAAAAAATACCGAAAAGGATTTGACCCACTTCCACAAGGCTTTAAAATTGTTCCTTTTAATAATATCAAAGCAGTCGAAGATGCAATTGATGATTCAATTTGCGCAATCATGGTCGAACCAGTACAAGGTGAAGGAGGAATTGTTCCAGCTGAAGAAGAATATTTGAAAAAGTTAAGAAAACTATGTGATGAACATAACATTTTATTAATTTATGATGAAATCCAATGTGGAATGGGCCGAACTGGTCATTTATTTGCATATCAAGGATACCATGTCATTCCAGATATCATAACAATAGCAAAGGCTCTTGGCGGAGGATTCCCAATAGGTGCTCTTTTAGCTAAACAAGAAGTCGCAGATGCATTTGAAAAAGGAGACCATGGAACGACATTTGGAGGAAATCCACTTGCAACTGCTGCAGCATATGCCTCAGTGTCAACAATTATCAATGATAACCTCCCAAAAAGAGCACAAAACATGGGAACGTATCTAATGAACCGATTAAAAAAAGAAATGCAATCATCAGATCACATCAAAGAAATCCGTGGAAAAGGGCTCATGGTCGGTATCGTTTTGGATCAAGAAGGAAAAGATATAGTTCCTGCAATGATGAAACAAAAAGTTCTTTCCAATTGTACTGCAAAAAACGTCATCCGTTTTGTACCGCCATTAATCATATCAAAAGAAGATCTTGATACTGCAGTAACCGTTTTAATGAATGCGATTAATGAGGTGTGTTCAGATGACAACTAATGTGGGAATAATTGGAGCAACAGGATACACAGGTTCGGAGTTAACTCGGATTCTTACCCATCATGAAAAAATAAACCTTGAAATGATTACCTCTAGAAGTTATGCTGGAAAAAAGATTTCTGATGTACATCCGTATTTAGAACATATCTGCGATATGACATTAACAAATCCTTCAAAAAACGATATTTCTTCTTTGGATGTAATTTTTTTGGCATTGCCCCATGGCGTATCAATGAAATTTATTAAAGATATTGGATTGGATGGCCCAAAGATTATTGATTTATCTGGGGATTACAGATTAAAAAACAAAGAAACCTATGAGAAATGGTATGAAATGGATCATGTCTATCCTGAAGGAATTGATCATGCCGTGTATGGACTTCCCGAATTATTTCGAAAAGAAATTGTGAACGCTCACCTTGTTGCAAACCCAGGATGTTACCCCACTTCTGCAATACTTGCATTAGCTCCTTCACTTATCAGTGATTTAATTGATCCTACAAGTATAACTATTGATTCCAAGTCAGGCGTGACCGGTGCTGGAGCAAAAGCAAAAAAAGCCACTCATTTCCCGAGAGCAAATGAGGATTTTAGGGCATATAAAGTTGGATTGCATAGACATACACCAGAAATTGAAGAAGTGTTATCAACAAAAAGTGAACAGGATATCTCTGTATTGTTCACGCCTCATCTTGTCCCATTGAATCGAGGAATTTTAACAACAGTCTATGCCAAAGCAAAAGATGATGTAACTAAAAAAAATCTAATAAGAGCATATAACGACCTGTATAAGAAGGAACCATTTGTTCGATTAAGAAGAAATCCACCAAATGTACAATCTGTACGAGGATCGAATTATTGTGACATTTATCCTATGATTATAAAGCGAACTGGACATGTTGTACTTCTTTCAGCAATTGATAACTTGGTTAAAGGAGCTGCAGGTCAAGCCGTTCAAAATATGAATATAATGCTAGGTTTTGATGAAAAAGAAGGGATTTCTCATATCCCTCTTTCACCATAACCTATAATAACAAAGGCTTTGTTGTCTCGGAAGGATGTATAACAAATGCAGAAGAATATTACTGATGTTACAGGGTTTAAGGTAAGAGGATGTCACATTGGAATTAAATCCAAACGAAGAGATTTAGCGCTCATTGTTTCTGATGTTCCTGCGAGTGCTGCTGCCGTATATACACAGAACAAAATTCAGGCTCATCCTATTAAATTAACGAAAAGGAATCTTAAAAATGGTATTGCCCAAGCAATTATTGTAACGTCTGGGAATGCAAATGCTTGTAATGGAATCAAAGGAATGCAAGGAGCTGAAAAAGCAGCTATTGCATTGGCTAATGAATTAGATATTTCTGTAAATGATGTCATTGTTGCTGCAACGGGGGTAATTGGTGAACCATTTCCAACGGAAAAAGTTGTTGAAGGTATTCGAAAAAATGTGAGTGTGCTATCTGATAGAAAAATAGCTGGTGATATGGCAGCAAATGCGATTATGACAACTGATACCTTTCAAAAAATAGGTTTTCTTTCATTTAAAATAGGTAAAACGAAAGTGAATATGGCAGGTATTGCGAAAGGATCAGGTATGATCCATCCAAATATGGCCACAATGCTTTGTTTTGTTGTTTCTGATGTTAATATTGAACCATCTCTGTTACAAGAAGCATTATCTGAATCGGTAAAACGGACATTTAATATGATTACGGTTGATGGAGATACTTCTACAAATGATATGGTTACAGTTTTGTCAAATGGCTTAGCCAATAATGATCGTATCACTGAAAAAAATAAAGAGTATGAATTATTTCAAGAAAAACTTGAAGAATTACTGAAACATTTAGCAAAAGCAATTGTTTCTGATGGGGAGGGTGCAACAAAGTTCATCGAATACAATGTAGTCAACGCTCGAACTGAAGAGGAAGCAAGGAAAGTTGCAAAAACAATTGCAAATTCAAATCTTGTTCGAACAGCTATGTTTGGACGTGATCCTAATTGGGGTCGAATTATTGCTGCTTTGGGACGGTCTGGTGTTCCAATTGATTCAGATAAAATTGATATTTATCTTGGGTCAAGTAAGAGGCAAACTAAAGTTGCCGAGAATGGAAACCGGGTTGATTTTGATCGGAAACGAGTTAAATTAATGTTGAAATCTTCCCAACTTCAAGTGCATGTTGATCTTCATCAAGGAAGTGAAAAAGCAACCGCTTGGGGTTGTGATTTTTCATATGAATACGTTCGAATTAATGCTGAATATCACACATAAATTTTTTTTCATCTTTAATTCTATCTTTTATCAAAAATGAGTAGAACATACTCTATGAAAGCAAACTGTAATATACTAGATATTCTTTTTTTTCATTAGAGGTGACATATGTTTAAAAAATTACTTATTGTTAGTCTATTGGGTATGGTGATGTTTTCAACAATAGCAGTAGGAAACCAAATTAATGAAAATCCTGTTCAACCTGTTCATAGAGGATCTTTTCAAGCAGAAATTGGAGTGAAAGAATCAAATGAAGCAGATTTTTCTATCGATGGTAACTTTAGGGATTTTCGAGGAAGACATATCTTATTTGGTACTATTAGTCCAATTGATTCAGATAGAACTCTTCGTTTTCAGGGTTTAAGTTCGAGAAACCTGTTTATTATACAAACTGGTTTAAGAAATCAGATTGTTAATATCTTCGGAAGATTTACTGAGTATGATGAAACAGAAAATGAGTATTCAGGAAATTGGATTGGTTTTATCGCAGGTGTTGGCAGAACAAGTGGATGGATTACAGCACAGTATTCATCTTAAAAATGCAATAAAAATTTGAATTTTATTTTTAAGATAATAGAAAGAATGTATATAGTAAAAATAATGATGAAAA
>CAZOPW010000064.1:0-9870 GCA_964581795.1 uncultured Thermoplasmatales archaeon
ATTATAACGAATTTATAATATATAATTATTTTGGCAAAAAAAAGGCCATTTATCAAATAATTTTTGATTTATTTGTATAAATTAATTTTTTTAAATTTATTGATTCATTTGATTTATTATTTCGAGAGGTACATACATATCAATTTGTTTGTTAACAAAGTTAATATGAGATGATTTTCTTCATTAGTTATTATGAAAAAAGCAGCATTTGGTGCAGGATGTTTTTGGGGAGTTCAATACGAATTTGACCAAATAAAAGGTGTTAAAAAAACTGTTGCTGGTTATATGGGCGGATCAACTGAAAATCCATCGTATGAACAAGTATGTAGTAATAAAACGGGTCATGCCGAAACGGTATATGTTGAATTTGATGAGGAAATACTCTCGTATGAAGCGTTATTAGAAGTATTTTGGAAGATGCATGATCCAACTCAGAAAAATAGACAAGGCCCGGATGTTGGTAGTCAGTATCGATCGGTGATCTTTTATTTTGATGAGGCGCAGAAACATATTGCTGAGAAATCTAAGAAACAATTAGCTGAATCCAAGAAATTCAATAAACCTATTGCTACAGAAATCGTTTCAGCATCCGAATTTTACCCGGCTGAAGCATATCATCAAGATTACTTTAAAAAACAAGGATATACTGGTTGTCCAGTATAGGTTCTCAATTGTAAAAAAAAGTATTCAGCTCTGTATAGGTGAGGGAAGGGGGAGACTGGAGAGGATGGGATGCTTAAAAAAAATGGAGAAATCTGCTCCCCCTGTGTGTAAAGAGATAATCGTTACTCATACAATAAATTCATGAATCTATGTATTTATAAGCTTAATCTCTATAGAATATATATTGTCTTAAGTTCTTGTAGTTGAAAAAAAGCATAAAAGAGAGAGGGGTTTTATGCAGGAATGAAAAAGCAGGAATTGTCGTCCGACTCTCTCTTTTTTTATGGCCCGTAATGGATAAAGAAAAAACCCTTCTCTATAAAATTAATCGCTATAATCTATATACGGTTAAAAAACTATAGAATGTATAGATGAATTATCGATAGAAATTCCCAAGTTCCTCATCGATTGATTCAGCGATTTTAATCATTTCATCAAAGATGCGTTGGGTATCCTGTCGTATTTCTTCGATACTTTTTTGCAGGCTTTGTGATCGTAGTTTGTACTTATTTTTTTCTTTGACTACAAGTCCTGTCGCAATGAAGTTATTTAAATGATACACAATCGCTCCTCTGCTTAAATTTAGTTCTTCAGCAATTTCATCACTGGTCATTCCTTCTCCTTCAGCAGTATCGTTGACAAGTAATCGAAAGATTCTTCCAGCCGTATTGTTTTTGTCACGCTGGGAAAAATATCCAAATGATCGGCAAATAAAATCAATATCTCCTTTGAGACTACCTGGTGCGGGGGTTCTAATTTTTTTAAGATGGATTTTACATGCCATACTAGTACTATTCTTTTAACTACAATATAAATTTTTCGAATTTATTTTTATTTTGTTAATTTAAAGTAAACAAAAACAAAACATTTTTATAGTAGTACTCACAAACAATATAGTGTCAACAATAAGTCGACCATCACTAAAATTAGACTAAAAAGAGGTTAGATAAATATGACAAAAGACGAAAATCCAAATAATAGAAGAAAAAGGAACAATGATCCATACGATTTCTTTAACAGGTTCTTCAACCGTTCCTCACAAGACATCTTCGATCTTTTCGAAGAACACATCAAACAAATGCAGCAGGATATGAACAATCAATCCCCGAATAATCCACGAATCTATGGATGGTCCTACCACGTTGGACCAGATGGAAAACCACACTTCAAAGAATACAATAATACAAAAGAGCTTCCACATCAAGAAATACCACAGCACAAAAATCCACAATTATCCCAGGAAAAAACAGAACCATATATTGATGTCATAGAAGACGAAAAAGAAATCTATATTACTGTTGAAACACCAGGTGTAGAAAAAGAAAACATTGATGTAAAACTCAATGAAAATACACTCTCACTTGATGTCAAACACCCGGAACGAGGATTCAAAAAAGAAGTTCAGCTTCCAGCAGCAGTAAAAAAGAAACCAGTTGAAGCAACGTACAACAATGGAATACTCAGTATCACTCTGAAAAAACAGAAAGACAAGAAAAAAGGAAACAAAATCAATATCGACTAAAACTTTCCTCCTTTTCTCTTTTTTAATTTTTTTTATGCAAAATGCTATTTACCTTCTACTAATTATCTGTTAATCCTATGGTTAAAACCATTCTCATCATCGGATTAACTCAAGAACATGCGGGCAAAACAAGTCTTGCCCAAGCAATGCTAGCTTATTTTTCAAATCAAAACAAAAAGACAACAGGATTCAAACCATTCTCTGGATACAATTACTGGTATCATTTCGACATGGCACATCACACCTTATCTCAAGGGAGATTATACAGTAAAGATATCACAAAACTAACAAAACATGCAACAGTAGATACCGCTATTGAACTTCTTAATCCAATCCATCGGTTATGGAATGAACCTGCTCTCATGGATGGGCTTAACACCATTCCTCCATTCATCATGGACCGCTTCAGTATTTGTAATCAAGAAGCAGTCGAACATCATCTTCTCATCAATCAACAACTCAACCACAGAATACCAGAAAAATATCAACGAAAAATCAAAGAAAAAAACTATACTTTACATCATATTGACACCATCCAATCAATGAATGAAATCATTCAAACGTATTACAATAAAGCTATTGAAACATGTTATGAACACGTGAAAAAAAACGTGGATGTAATCGTTATTGAAAGTTATGCAGATAATGCATTATTACCTTGGAATTCGTTAGAAAAAATTGATTTAGTTTTTGGAATTAAACCATGGGAAATTCATAAGTATGATCCAGATAAATACGTGAAAGCCGTACAATTATTAAAACCAATTTCAGCGTGGGAAACCTCTACTAAAAAACTCACTGATTTACTCAAACCCACACAAGTATTCAATCAACAACCTACGGTTTCTAATAACATCATTAAACAACTCAAAAAGCAAATACCAACAATGATACAGTAATCAATCAAATAGTTAGATACGGTTGCGTAAGTTAGAAACATCTTCAGCAAACATAGTATTTTTTAATTGTGAAGGTGTTCCAATAGCATTTTCAATGTTTTGATCAAAAGAAAGCGATCCAAGATAGGGTACATCCAATCGTTTTACTTCTTTTTTAATAAAATCAGTTGAATCAATCACCATGTTTTCAACCACACCAAGTAAAGAAAGCTCTCCTTCTTTTAAGATTTTTAATAATTTTTCAACAGCACCAAATGCTACTTTTGAAGGAGTGGTCACCACAAGAAACTCGGTTTGCGGAATATAGCTTATCACATCAAGAGTTTCATCCCCAATTCCTGGTGGTAAATCAAGAATGAGAAAATCAAGGTCATCCCATCGAGTAATCGCTAAGAGTTCTAAAATAATGTTTGTTACATCATCTCCACGAAATGCACCGGGTTTATCCTGAGAGAAATACACAAGACTCATAAACTTAATACCCTCGATTTCTTGGGGTATGATTCCATGTTCTTCATCAGGAAAACCATCTGGATTAAAACCAAGGATGATATGAGACGAAGGACCATACAAATCTAAATCTAATAACCCAACTTTATTCCCTTGTTTAGCAAGTGTTAACGCAAGCGTGGAAGCAACCATACTTTTTCCAACACCTCCTTTTCCACTTGCAACAGCTACTACTCGTTTTACGTTCGATAACCGGGTTTGAATGACACTAGGACGAGGTTCCATAATTTTTCACTCCTTTATCCCTCGGATGGATGAAACTGTTACCCCACGGCCTTTTGTAATACGAAAATCTGGACTGTTACATTTTGGACATCGAGTATGCACAAATGCTACTTCGGGGATAAAATGAATTGATTCTGCTTCATCTTCAGTTAAATTGTTTTTCATATCCTTGAACTGCCAGGTATGCTCACATTTTTTACATTGAAGCTCGGTTTCTTCTGTTTCTATATTAATAGTCACATCCTGGAATTTATCCGCATATGCGTTCACTATTTCATCCAAAGCAAATTTAAATATATCATCAGCTATCTGTTGAAGTGCACCTAGACGGACATTGATTTGAGTGATTTTTTTCAACTTTTCTTTTTCTGCTGCAGCAATAGATGATTTAATCACCGATTCTGCTAACGCCCATTCATGCATACGATTACCCCCATTCATCATTGTTGTTTAAACATTTTCATCCCTATTTAAAGTGGAAAGAGTGCTCTTTTTCTTTCTTTTGAATATTGATCTTTTTTTCCGCTTTGGTGACACTGTTAACGAGACTGCAAACCCGGTTGCAGAAACA
This sequence comes from uncultured Thermoplasmatales archaeon, assembly GCA_964581795.1. GTDB lineage: Archaea > Thermoplasmatota > E2 > DHVEG-1 > DHVEG-1 > EX4572-165. Next base: position 4,391 of record CAZOPW010000064.1, read on the forward strand.
ACAACTATGGCCGCTCCTATTGGAAAATCAGCAAGTAATGATAAATAAAATCCTAGTAAACAACTTACAATCCCTATTAATGGTGAAAAAATGATGATTTTTTTGAAATCGTAAAAAAATTGATACGCGGTTGATGTTGGATTCACAATTAAGGCAAAAACTAGGAGACCTCCAACAAGTTTTAGGGATAATGCAACTGCAAAACCAGTGAAAAATAACACGGCAAAATAAAATAATTTAGTGTTAATTCCAGCAGATTCAGCAAGTTTCCGATGAAACATAACTGCAACTAATTCCTTATAAAAAACAATAACAAAGACAAGTAATGCAAAAGAAAGAACGGATAATAAAAGTACATTATCATAATTAACTGAAAACAAACTTCCCCACAAAATGCTAAGCGCTCTCCCCGTTGCTGCCTCTCCTGGTTTTAATGATAGGAAAATGAAACCTAACGCAATCATCACTGAAAATAAAAAACCAATTACTACATTACTTTCCAAACGTGCTTTTTCGGATAATGGTCCAAGAATAAGTGCAGTAGCAAACGCAAAAAAAACTGCAGTTATCATTGGATCAATGGAAAGTAAAATCCCAAATGCTGCCCCTGCAAATGCTGCATGAGACATACAGTATCCAATTGATGAAAGATTCATTCGGACAACAAATGTTCCCATTGTAGAGCACACAAATCCAGCGAGGACCGCACCGATAACTGAAGGAAGTAAAAAAAACAAAGGAAGAGAAAGCATTATGAGCCTCCTTTTGGAAATAATTTTTTTACTAGATCAGAAGCTAACACATTATTTTTTGTATCATCCAACACAATCTCTCCTTTATTCATAACAATGATTCGATTACATCGTTCAGGTAGAAACGTAAGATCATGAGAAACCATCACAATCGTCGTCTCTTGTATATCATGAATCCGGTTGAGAAGGATTTCAATTTGATTTCGTGCTGAAAAATCAAGATTAGAAAAAGGTTCATCTAAAAGAAGCAAAGATGGTTCTTGAGCAAGTGCTCTCGCAAGTAATATCTTTTGAAATTCACCGCCGGAAAGTTTTCCAATTGGACGGTTTGCATAATCAATCATTCCAACTAGACCCATACTTTTCCAAACGATTTCCCAGTCTTTTTTTGATGGAAAGCGGAATAACCCGATTTTTCCACTTCGTCCAGACATGACAATGTCTTTACACAGAAATGGGGCTCGTGGATCAATTTCGAAATTTTGAATCACATATCCTGTGTCTTTTCGAATGCTATTTTTTTGTTTTTTAATTTGTTTTCCAAAAACGATTCCATTACCACCAGTACTTGGGAGAATACCATTGATTGTTTCTAGAAGAGTGGTTTTTCCCGCTCCGTTTGGACCAATGATGGCAATAAAATCATTTTTTTCAATCTTTAAAGAAATATCATGGATAACAGGTATTTTCTCTCCTTCATAAATCGTATCTATTTGATTGAGTTGAATAACTGTTGAATCCTTGCTCATGAATATCCGGCTTATTCTATTTGAAATAAATCAGCATTTTTTCTTTGAAATATATCTTTAGAAAAACTAATCATGTTTTCTTCGTTCACGTTTTCCTCGATTTCTTGTTGAATTTCCGGATGCAAGATAATGGTTATTTTTCTCCCATTCTTATTTGAAAATTCAGCTTTTGGGATTTTTTCATGTTGTACTGTAATATTTCCTTTACCGAGTGTGCAACCTGATCCAAGTTGAATACCATCAATGATACAAGAAATCGGAGGAGTAGTGCCCGTTGAAACAGTCACTTTTTTTGCGAATGGATCTGATCCAAGATGTTCACATGCTATTTTTCCCATTTTATACCCAAGAACTGCATAGGGGCCTAAGTGTCCATGAAATTGTTCAATTGATTTCAAAGTGTTTTCCATGTTCGTTCACCCTCTTATTTTCTTTTATACATGAGAAAAAGAATAATGCACAGGACAAAAGCTAGTAATGTTGTTACTCCAAATGCATTCCGTTGTAATTGCATGGTGTCTAATTGATTCTGTAAGTCTTTTGTTTGTTCACTTGTAAGTTCATAAGAAGTTATACCATTGATAAGTTGGTCTGTATTATATGTTATCATGTCTAGATAGGTGTCAGTGTTTGGTACTGCTCCAGGAAAATTTGAAAAAATTATATGGCTGATTCCTGTTTCACTTGCAACTCGAGCTCCAAATGCTGTTCCACTTTGGAGATTGTCAACAACAGCCATTACTTCTGGTTGGGACGATGCGGTTATGACCTCTAGTTCATCTTGAACAGAGAGACTTTCTGGTGGTGGATAGGAATAGGTGACATTGAGTCCGATCCATTCTAAAAAGTCTTTTTGCCACTGCATGCACACAATCTTTTTATTTGTAAGATTGTTTTCTTGGATTTGATTTTTTAGTTCATTTGCTTTTTGATTTATTGCAGTAATATACTCATTTGATTGTTGCTGAATTTGTGTTTCTTTAGTTGGTATTGCTGTTTGTAATCCTTCCGTAATTGTTTCAACATAGGCTATTGCTCCTGTTGGTATATTCCATTCTCCAAGGCCTGGACATTTGATTTCAGTGTATTCATTATTTCCTGATTTGTTAAGGAGGTTTTCAAGCCATGGCTCCCAACCTAATGAAATAATGATATCTGCATTCATTATTTTTGATACATCACTTGGTGACGTATCAAAATGAGCTGGACAGGCACCGGCTGGCATAATGTATTCGATACTTATGTTTTCTTTCAAGATGTTTGATGTGAAATCAGCTAATGCTGAGTTTGTACAAACTATTTGAATTTCTTCTTCGGCAATCGATTGTGGCATTAGAGTTGAGAATGAGAGTAGTGCGATTAAAAAAAAGAGAATTATTTTGTTTGCTGTGATATTTTTCATCATATTCACCTATAGTATTACTTTTTTAAATTTCGTAACACGACATTATTATAGCTAATATAAGCTTTACGGATAACAAAAAATTTAAAATCGTAGCACGAATATGATAATTTCGTGTTACCATGGATAAAGTTAAACGATTTGGAGTCTCAATAGAACAAGATCTTCTTAAAAAATTTGACAAGCTCATCGAAACCGAAGGATATGAGAATCGTTCAGAAGCAATCAGAGATCTCATAAGAAATTCACTCATTTCCACAAAGAAACATGATCCAGAAAGCATCGCCATGGGAACACTTACGATGATCTATGATCATCACACTGGAAATCTTACTAATAAATTATTAAAAATCCAACATGATCATACATCTGAGATTTTAACCACAACTCACATTCATTTGGACCATGATAATTGTTTAGAGGTTTTGATTTTAAAGGGAAAAGCAAAGCATATTCAAAAACTAGCAGACAATATCAAATCACTCAAAGGAATTAAGCATGGAGAATTAGTTATAACTACAAGTTCATTTTAATATGTCTTTTAATTTTCTTCTACTGCTTTATTAAGATCTTCAACAAATGCTTTTACATCGGTTCCATGGACTGCTGCAATATCTTTTAACGATTCAAAAGAAGCGGCAATACATCCAATGCAACCCATATTATATTTTGCAAATACACCTACTGTTTCAGGATATTTATCAATTACTTCTCGAATGTTCATATCTTCAGTAATTTTTCGTTCAGTCATAATTCATCACTTAAATATTAACAATTGTGATACAGTACGAAGCAATATTTAATACTTATGGAGAGTCTCAATATTTATCTAATTGCGTTCTTTCTCTTATATACTAATACAAAACTATTTTATATCTATAATCCATTATAAATAAGTGTTATTTGAGGGAGTTATACCATGAAATCGATTCATTTGAATGCAATTATATCTCTTATCATCGTGCTTTTTTTGTTCACAAGTATTCTTCCATCTGCGATGTGTAACCGTCAGAATGATGTACAGAGAAGTAAGGAATGTGTTGATGATTTTGATGGGTCTGCATCTTTTTTTGATGACTGTTGTGCTGATGGAAATATGTTTGGTGATCCGGTGCGGTATGATTGGATTGAACGGGAGAAAATAGTAGCTTCTGATGTAACGTATAATGATGAATTCGGGTGTGCTGTTGCAGTGAACGGGGAGTATGCATTGATTGGCGCTGATTTGAATGAGGCCGCGTATGTTTTTCAACAGGTGAATGGGTCATGGGTGGAGATGCAGAAGTTGGTTGGTTCAGGTGTGAAAAAGTTTGATCGTTTTGGTATTGCTGTGGCGTTGACTGATCGGTTTGCTTTTGTTGGAGCTCATCATGATGTGAATGGGGATGTTGAGTCGGGTTCGGTGTTTGTGTTTGAATTGATTGACGGAGAGTGGGTGGAGGTGCAGAGACTTGTTCCGTCTGATGCTACGGGTTCTATGTGGTGGAGTTTTGGTCGGTCTATTTCAGTTGATGGGTCGTATTTGCTTGTCGGCGCGGATAATGGCAGGAATCAGGGTATGACGCCTGGTGCGGCGTATGTGTTTGAATTGATTGACGGACGATGGGTGGAGATGCAGAAGCTGCTCGCGTCGGATGGAGAAAGTTGTGATAGCTTCGGATGGTCAGTGTCAGTGGATGATGAGGTTGCGCTTATTGGTGCTTTTTTTGGTGAAACGGGGGATGAGCGTACTGGTGCGGCGTATGTGTTTGAATTGGTTGACGGAGAGTGGGTGGAGGTGCAGAAGTTAACTCCGTCGGATGGTGAATTCGGTGATTCTTTTGGTAATGCGGTGGTATTGGATGGGAATTATGCGTTCATCGGGAATGATGGTGGTGATAATGCTCAGGGTGTTTTTACGGGGTCGGTGTATGTGTTCAAGCGGGTTGGTGGACGGTGGGTGGAGATGCAGGAGTTGAATCCGTCGGATGGTATTTTTGATAATCATTTCGGGAGTGTGATTGCATTTGATGATCCGTATTTGTTGGTTGGTGATTGGGGTGCGCGGAATGAGGACCGTGGTGTTGAGTGTGGTGCGGTGTATGTGTTTTTGCGGGTTGGTGAGAGTTGGTTTGAGGTGTTTAAGTTGGTGCCTTCTGATGGGGAGGAGGGTGATATGTTCGGAGTGTTTGGTGTTGCGTTGGAGGGGAGGACGGCGTTGATCGGGTCGATGTGGGATGATGTTGATGGGGTGTCGACGGGGTCGGTGTATGTGTTTGAGCGGAGTAGTAATGTGATCCCGGTGGTGGTTGGCGTGTCTGGTCCGGGGAGTGGTCGTGTGGGTCGTGAGTATACGTTTTCGGTTGATGCGGTTGATGATGATGGGGTGGTGGTGTCGTCTTTTTTTGATTGGGGTGATGGGAATGTGTCCGGATGGGTGAATGGATCGAGTGCTTCGCATGTGTGGATGTCGGAGGGGAGTTTTGTGGTTCGGGTGCGGGTGCGTGATGAGTTGGGTGCGGTGAGTGAGTGGATGTCGGTTTCGGTTTCGATGCCGAAACGGAAGGGTGTTGTGTTCTGGTTGGAGTCTGTTTTGGA
>CAZOPW010000065.1:0-9624 GCA_964581795.1 uncultured Thermoplasmatales archaeon
ATTCGAATGAAACAAAAGTTTATAAATAACAAAATATATAATAATTTCAATCACTATTTAAAAGTAATTGGAAGGGTACCATGAGAAAAATTAGTAGTCTTATTATTTTATTTCTTTTTATAATGAGCAGCTGCGGAGGTCAAACGGTTTTATCAAATACTCATTCATCTATAAATCTTGATAAAACTCTTGTTCAACTCAACACAAACTCATTTGAAAATGTCTTCCAACAAAATAATATCACCATTAATTTACAAGTACGGGAACAAAATGGGGAATGGAACGATGAAAGGATAACAGCATATATTGATACAATACTTGAATTTCAAATTAAAATTACAACGAACCGTGGCTACCCCCTCTCACTCTCCGCAGCGTTATCTTTACCAACTACTGATGAAGGACCATTATTTGAGTTTATTAAAAACAGTGAGTCCAGTACGAAAAAAACAACCTATTTTAATGCATCAGACGAAGATGTCATCTTTTTATGGTTTCCTTTACTTTTCCCTTCAACAATAACCTGTTCATTTAAGGCTAGACTCGTAAACCTTGGAGAGAACCAAGAAATTTTAGGTATCGGAGTCGGAATCATTGATGATAATGCATTGGATTATACAAACGATACTGTTAACGTTACCTCTCAACCAACACCGATTCCAATCAAACCAAGTACACCACAAGGTCCAACAAATGGTTTCATCAATGAAATGTATAGCTATACATCATCTACAACTGATCCCTATAATCTTAGTCTTTATTATCGATTCAACTGGGGGGATGGTTCTACTTCAGAATGGATCGGACCATTTTCCTCAGGTGACCAAGTAACCATGAATCACACTTGGGAATATAGCAGTACTTTCTCAGTAAGAGTGCAAGCAAAAAACGATGAAGAATTTACCAGTGACTGGTCATCCTCACTCCAAGTAAGTATTTCTGACAAAGTAGAATTAATTAAACCAGGAAGGGGATTATATCTTGGAAACGGAAAACTCTTCAATCTCCCATTTACTCTTATAATAGGAAGTATAAACGTTCAAGTTGAAACACCTGGGTTTCAAAACCAACCAAACGTATCATTTTACGTTAACGATGAATTACAATTTAACGATTCAGAAGAGCCATATAATTGGTTTTGGGATGAACCATTTTTTGGAAATTACCAATTACGTATCATTGTTTCAAATGATCAGGAAGAATCTGAAGAAATAACTCAACAAGGATTCAAAATTTTCTAATCAAATCACCTTAAAACTACTCTTTTTACGATTAATCTAAAATTATTAGATTACCAAAATGTAAAAAAGAAATCAACGTGCTCCGTTAAAAATACACATAACTTATATAAATAATAAATTATTAATATAATATTTATCTTAAATAAGATTAAGTAATTATAGTAACAATAAAAGCATATTTCAACCTGAGAAAACCAAAAAAATTAGGGAAAAAATTATGGCAAAAAAACACATTACGACACTTATTGCTTTTTTCATCATTTGTATTTTAGGAAATGCAGCCATAATAACCCCATTATCACAATCAACTCTTTTCACCACAATTCAAAACCCAACTTCCTCATTTACAAATAGTTCCACATTCAGTTCATTTGAATCAATTGGTAAGGATATTCAAATCGCACATGCCAAAGGAGGATTAAACCTTGCTATTACATTCACAAACAATGGATCAATACCATATAGAAACATTAAAATCGTAATCAAATCCACAAATGGAATCTTATTTACCCCTCGAACAAAGGATTACACGATACCACTAATCACACCATCAGGAGAGAGTAGTGAATACACCATTCAAAACCAGTTATTTGGAATAAGTATCAACCGATTAAAACCATTACATATCACAATTTTATTAAACAATTCAGAAGACGGTCAGGTTATTGGTCAAATATATGGCTTACTCATTGGACCATTCATCAAAATCATAGAATCATTCTTCAATGAAGAAAACTCCTATCAAGGATATAATTTGTTCACTCCAGAATATGGTAAAAATGTGTATTTAATGAATAACGCAGGAGATATCATACATCAATTATCAACAAACAATATCCAAGGCATGGGAACCTATCTTCTTGACAATGGCAATATTCTTCGATCTGATATCTCAACGGTTAACCCAATTTTTCCAAGTGGAGGAGTCACCGGACACGTTGGAATGTATGATCCAAAAGGATACAACGTATGGGATTTTACCTATTCCACAAATGAATATTGTTTACATCATGACATCGAACCATTACCAAATGGAAATATCCTGATGATCGCATGGGAATATTTGAGCAATCAAGAAGCAATAGCATTAGGAAGAAATCCAGACATATTAACTAATCGATTATTAACTGATTATCTCATCGAAGTAAAACCATTAGATGGTAATCCACATTATGAAATCATCTGGGAATGGCATGTATTAGATCATATCATTCAAGAATATGATAATACAAAACCAAATTATGGAGACGTTTCAGAATATCCTGAACGAATCAATTTTAATTACGGAAAACAAGATGGCGATTTCACTCATATCAATTCCATTGATTATATTGAAGAATATGATCAAATAGTAATGAGTGTCAGAGAATTCGGGGAAATCTGGGTGATTGATCACAGTACCAATACAGAAGAAGCAGCGAATCATTCTGGTGGAACCTATGGAAAAGGAGGAGATCTTCTTTATCGATGGGGAAATCCAGCTACATACGATATGGGTACAGTGGAAGATCAACAATTATTTGGTCCTCATGATGCTTCATGGATTAAAGAAGATTGCCCAGGAGCAGGAAACATTTTAGTGTTTAACAATAACAATCCTCCAATTGATGAATCAAACCCGAATCTTCGTTATTCATCAATCGTTGAAATCATTCCACCACATGATGCAACAGGTGCATATTATAAAATCGGAGCGACATTTGGACCTCGAGAACCAACATGGATCTATTATGATATTGAAGAACCTCATGATTTTTATTCTTTCCACTTATCAAGTGCTCAACGGTTACCAAATGGAAACACGCTCGTTTGCGAAGGAAACAAAGGAAAATTCATGGAGATTACCCCAGAAAAAGAAATAGTATGGCAATATACTAATCCTTATGCAACACCGAATCATGTGTTCAAACTGCATCGATACAGTCCGGATCACCCTGGAATCCAAATCCTTCTAGATTAAAATCCAATGAACGCTTTTAAAAGAAAGATAGTACGATTTTTAAAAAAAAGGAAGCTTATGATGATTGTTGGGTTGAAATTTGATCATTAATCCGTTGTTCTAAAATCTTAGCATATGTGATAATATCCTTCTGTGGTAACGAGCCACCAATAACAATTATGTTAACAATATTTCGAACACGGAACACTAGCATATTAATCGTTGCCTTTTCTCCTTGTAGTTCCGTCGTATTTTGTTTTAACAAAGAGTCATTACCAATTTGTTGAATAGAAATAGACGTAAAATTCCAATCATCGATCTGTCCTGGAAACGTAGACGTTGCTTTTAATTCATCAATGAACTGTTGAGCATCAGTATCGGTTTGTAATTCAGCTGATTGTTGAATAATAAAATCAGTGTTATTAATGTAATACAATTCAATTTTTTCATTCACGGTTAATCCTTCAAACAGTTTTCCTTCAGAAACAACATAGGTTTCGGTGACATGTTCCTCATTAAGTTTTTGAAAACCTGACTGATTTAAATCATCAAGGAGTAACGTGACCTGAGCTAAATCAATATCTACTGCCTTAGGTTCATTAACGGTTTCTTCAACACACCCTGAAAACACTAACGTATTACATAAGAGAAGTATTAAAACAAGTAGAGAAGAATTTTTCATCAACATATAAGAAAAGAATAAGAATACATGTGTACATAAATTTTTCTTTTTTTAGTTCTCACAATTTTTTCATATAATTTATGATATAATCAATCAATATTAAAAAAAATACATCAACATGCCATCATTTTTGTATTATAATCATGATAATTTAAATAAAAATGGGCCGAAAAAGAAAAAATCAATAGTCTCAGTTTCTTTATCAACATAAAGAGTAACAGAACGTTTGCCAAACCCGTTTAATCTTTCGCTTTTAATCATTATTTGATCCTGAGCAGGTAGTGAATCAATCACTCCTTGTGTTGAAGAAACGAGTTCTTGATTTTGTTGAACATCAATCTGCCAGGGAATAGAAGTAACCATATATTCCCCCGTGTTTTTAACAGTTGCTTTAATAGTAAATAATCCTCCTTTTACTTGAAGAATGCTAACCGAAGAAGTCATGATTTGTAATGAATGAACCGCTGACCAATTACTTTCCATCCCAATACTGTCTGCTGCTTTCACTCTAATAGTATACTCTCCAGGTTCCTTCCAGCTGTGACTCATATCCATGGTTTCTCCAGATGAATACGGACCAATCCAACTTGATTGATTACCATCATCCCAATCCCATTTGTAATACACATTTTGACCATCTGGATCAATTGTTCGACTTGAAAACGAGAGTTCTTCAGAAACATTACCATTCAAGGAACCATTTATTTCATCTGGAGTTTGTGGTGGTGAAAAACGAGTGATCGTATTCAAAGACAGGCAAGGATCTCCATACAACACGTATCCATACAAATTCTGAAATATTTTCCATCCCCAAAAATCATAATCAGTACGATACTCAAACAAGGTTTCATATAATGATTGACCACATGAATAATCATAGTGTTGTAAATAATACATAAACAAATAATTAATAGTTTGAATTCCACCATCTTGTTTATTCATCCATCCCGTACTCCCCCATGAAACCGTTGTGGAACCAATAAAACCAACTGCACCCGTGTTCAACAGTGATATCCCCAGATTTTGTTGATCATCTGGATCTGCATTACTACAACTTGCTGCAAACACAATCGCTGGTTTATCCCTTGGAAACAAAGACGCATCAGTCGAAGAAACAAACAATGGATGGGAAAACTCAAATCGCTCTGGGATACCATCTCCATCGTTATCATTCCAATATTTTCGTTCTGCAAAAGAAGGATTCCCATGAGCATACCAATCAACGATTCCTACACCTTCACCCCATACATTTTGTACATTCAACCGATTCAGTGGCATAGTACATGAATACGTTGACGCTGCTTTCCCTTCTTTTTCATACATCGTCGTCACCAAGAACTCATTGGGTTCGAATACATCATTTTTCATTACTTCCATCACTGTGGCTCCATCTGTTTTTTCAAAATCAGATCCATCTTCATTTTCAAAATTAAGAATAGCTCCAAGTAACAATGATTTCTCTTTCCATGATTCAGTATTTTGCTCAAACATAATGACTTTTTGACAATAGTCTTGTATTTGTGTTGGTGAATCAAACGGGATTCTTCCTACAAATACTTCCGCTGAAAAATCAACATTATCCTCTCCTCGTTCTCCATAATATCCATCTTCGTCACTATCCCAATCACCAGTTAAATCCGCGTAATAGTAATCAGTTGGCGTTTCAGTTTGATACGAATGATCCTCACTATTTGGATAACATATTCGCATCGGAATCGTTTGTATACTACCAACAAGTAACACATATTCTATTTCCCATTCAACATATTTATCTTGAAGAAAATGTCGTATTTGTTCAGGTGTATCTTTTCCATTATACTCGTTTTGAATCCATTCAAGTGTAACAATTTTCACTGGTGAACCAATGGTAATTTCTCGCCAGTTTTGCAAAAAGAGTAAAGATGAAGTGAACTGCTCTGGAGTAATAATCACATACGGATATTGTTGACTCGCATTCAATGATTGAGAACGTTTAGGAGGGTAACCAAAAGAATCTAAATCAAATAGACGTTGAGCTCTTTTTGAAATTGGGGTATGAAGTGACGTTTGCTGATCTGAATTTCTATTTTGTACATACTCATATGTTATACATACTGATATTTTATGATATAATAGAATTGATTGATTTTCTGATGCATACGCCATCGGGTAAAAACGAAAGGCACAATAATTATGTGAGCCAAGTGAACCAGTGAAAGCAAGTTCAACGGGATTTGAAGGAAACAACCCTTTTTTTAACTCAGCTGATTGAGACGAAATAAATGTTCCATTCGTCGGAAAACAAGCTCGTTCTACTTGAAAGGATTGAGTAAGCCATTCAGCATCCGTATGAAAGATATCGATTTGTTGAATAACAGTATTCAAAGGAATTTCATAAAGTTTCGTAGTAACCGGTAACCGAGGATACCCCGACTGAAGTATTTTAGAAAAATTGTTCATAGAAATTCCAACTGTTCCATCATCATTATCTGAAAAGTTATAAGGTGCAGCCGAAAAAGTGATTGTAAACGAGTCAAATGTAGTTTCACCATTTCTAACTGATTCAAAAGTAGGAGCAAAAAAAATACTCATACAGAACAGTAAACAAATACTAAACAAACTGCCAACTATACTTTTTTTCTTCAAATGCTCCACCTTTTTTTGTGATGAATTAATCTTTTTCAATTAGCGTTGAAATTCTTTTATTTTAAACATTGATCGATTCATTAGTTTTTATTAGAAAAACTTCCAAACCGTTTGCTCAACACTATTATGACGTCCTGCAGAATCAAACGCAACTACTTTAACAACGTGTTTACCAAATGAAAACGAGTTCCAATTATACTTGTACGGGGAACTCAATACTTCAGCGACTGGATGCTGCATATCATCAATGTAAAACAAGACTTTATCAATACCACTTCCATCTGAAGCACTAACTGTTACATCAATAGGTCCAATAGCAAGAGTGAATGGAAATGGAATAATTCGATTATTCCTCATATATACTCCATTATTTGGATGTTCAATAGCGACAGCGGGTATTGATTCATCTGAAACAATAACAGTGATTACTGGTGACCATTCGCTTTCTCCGTAATTTTTATCTCGTGCTTTCACCTTAATTGAAAACGTGCCAATTGTATTCCACTGATGAGAAACAGAACAGATTGCTCCTGAAAAGTAAAATGAAGTCCATTCATCGACAACATCATCATCATTCCAATCCCAACCATATTGAATATCATCACCTTCTGGATCAGTGGTTTGAACTGAAAAACTTGAATTAGTTCCAGAAAACGCTGACGATGGACCATTAATTGAATCAGGTGTAACAGGTGGAAACTGTTCGGAAATCACAATCGTACTATATGCTTTTGCTACATTTCCTTCATTGTCTTCAACAGTTAAACACACATTATATGTTCCTTCTGATTCAAACGTGTGCACCGGATCACAAAGAGTAGATGTGCTCATATCATCAAAATCCCAATAATACGAAACGATTTCACCATCTGGATCCCATGATTCATCTGCAGAAAAAGGTATAGTAAAATTAGCTCCATTATAATTCTCTGGATTTATCTTTGGTCGTGGATTCCAATACTCACGGACTTCAACTGGAATGGTTTTCGTTGAAATATATCCTTGATTATCCATGACCGTTAATGATACATCATATGTTCTGGCTGATGAGAATACATGAACCGGGTTTTCCTCATGAGTGATCTTACCATCTCCAAAATCCCATTCTCGAAATGAAATAATTCCTTCTGACTGATCTTGAAACGAAATAAGTTCACCTGTGGTTGGATACAATGGATTAAAAGAAAAATTAGCTGAAGCTTCTTTTGCCCCATGAATACTCACATATGGATCACCAAACAAAGTCGTGGAATAATACGTGTGATACATATTGCCATCTTCAATATGCCAAATATTATCTTCTTTTGAATCTTGATTTGCAACTCCTATCCTGCTTATTTTTTCATGAGGTGAAAACAACGCATCATAGAATTCACGAGCAAACCGGTTATCCGCTCCATCATAATTAATAGAACTCCCATACCCATATCCTGTATTCATAATTGCAGCAAAACCACCTTTCTGTGGAACATTCACCCATTTTTCCGCGAAACATTCATCATGAATTTCTAATTGCCCTGAATGACATGCTTGTGTATAAAACAGTCCATATTTCCCAGCATTATCAAGTTCTTCAAGTTCAAAACTTGATAGTTTCATTGCAGAAACAGCTGTTCCATGACCTACATGATTAATGATAGCAACACCATCATTAATCACATTCATAACATCATCATCAGTCCACACCATCTCTTTTTCATATAACCGAGTAATCGAGTATTTATCCGATGGGATTCCATAGGTTTCCTGATTGTAATCTTCACAATAATCAATACATCGTTCAACATATCCCGATCCATATCCGCCTGGACCAGTCCACAGGACTTCTCCAGCTGATAGAACACGGGTTACTGAAGGATCAGTATCGAAATCTTGTTGTTCATACACAAGTGTTTTTTCAACAAAACTTGATACATCTTTTAAATCATCGACGGGTGCTCTGCCAAGATACACTTCTGCAAGAAGATCAATCCGATCACCATTAACTCCATCATATTTTTCACCCCATACATTATCATTATCATAATTGTAGGAGCCATCAAGGCATTGATAATACAAATCAGAAGCAACTCTTGTTTCATCTTGTTCTTGACCATCAATATCTTTTAGGAATCGAATAGGAACAATTTCTACATCTCCACCAAGAAGTACCCATTTAGTATCCCAGTTATAATATGCATATTTTATAAAATTACGAATTTTTTCTTGTGTATCCCTTCCTTCATAAGCATCTTTAATTGATTCAACTGTTTGTATCGTACAGCTTAACCCTTGATTTTCTCTAAATGTAAGTAAGTCTTGAAAACTGTAATTGTAATCAGGTGATGATTCCGTTAAGTTTTCTGCAGTAATTAAAACATAATCAATAGTTTCAGTTCCATCTTGCTGAAATGAACTCGGTTGGTGTTGATACGTGTTAATCATCTCTGGATTATCAACAGTTGTAATAATCTGTTCTTGTGCCCAAGGTTTTACCTTTAATTGTTCATTATCTGGTTCTGTTTCAATAGTGACCGTGACTGCTTGAGTATACCGAAATGTGTTGCTATTGCTTCTTATTTGAACCGGGTTAATATTAAGGTAGAGTAATGGGTAGCCATGTAGATGTTGAACACCGATCATATCATAATGGTGAGAAGGATAATATGAGGAAGAAGTAGTGTCTTCCTCTGTGTTTTCATTAGAGAATGATGAATCTGAATTGAATCGTTGAAAAAGTGGTCCTTGTAAAAGATTTTTTATTTTTGTATTTACAACTGTTCTAATTGATGCTGGTTCAACGGTTACATCTTTTACTTTAGTCCCATATGGTAATAGAAAAGTAACAGGTTTTTTTGGGACAATTGGTTGATTTGTTTTAGAAGATAAGGGAAGATCTCCCATGAGGATTTGTGCAAATGTCATATTTTCTTCTTGAATCGTCTGCACGATTGGTTTTTGAAACGTGAATGTATATTTTAAAAAAGAAGTATCATTCTCATTAAAAATCTGTTGTGAATCTACATCTGCTAGGGAGTATTGTATAGGTATACAGAGTAATAGGAATAATACTATGATGGCAGATATTTTATGCATAAGAGGTACCACATTATAATTTATATTTTAACTTATATAAATAGGTTTGTCTACAACCATTA
>CAZOPW010000066.1:0-9422 GCA_964581795.1 uncultured Thermoplasmatales archaeon
TAGTTCAATATTTTAGGTTCAATTCTTTTTTTCGCGCATCCCATCCTTAAAAAAAGAAAAATGATTCATCCCCTAATTATCTATTTCGGGATGAAGCCACCAATTGGCAAACATTTAAAAGGAAATAATTTCTTTTTATCTAAGAGGAATTCTAATGATAATACCAATTTTGGTAGTAGTTCTTTTGTTTTTTATGCTGGTGTTAGCCTCATCGATTAAGATCATGGCTGAGTATCAACGAATTGTAATCTTCCGTTTGGGACGGTTACAAGGAATTAAAGGTCCAGGACTAGTTTTCATTATTCCGATTATTGATTCTATCATGAAACTTGATTTGCGAACCCGAGTGATTGATGTGCCAAAACAACGAGTGATAACTGAGGATAATGTTACGGTTGATGTAGATGCAGTGGTCTATTTTCGTGTCGTAGACCCAGAAAAAGCAGTTGTAGAAGTTCAACGATACGACGTGGCAACAGGTCTTCAAGCACAAACCACATTACGAGATGTATTAGGCCGACAAGATCTTGATGAGTTGTTATCTAATCGTGAGGAACTCAATAAAAGTCTTCAAACAATTATTGATAATGCAACTGATCCTTGGGGGATTAAGGTTTCAGCTGTTACTATTCGTGATGTTTCTATTCCTGATTCAATGCTTCGTGCTCTTGCAAAACAAGCTGAAGCAGAACGAGAAAAACGAAGTCGGTTTATTATTGCAGAGGGAGAATATCAAGCTTCGAAACGGATGACAGATGCGGCTAAATTATATGAAAAAACTCCAATGGCATTGCGATTACGAGAACTACAAACATTAGCTGAAATTTCTCGTGAAGGAAACCTGATCATTGTTCCTGGAGGAGACATTGGAAGGGTTGCTGGTATAGCAAAGGCAGTGAATATGGAGAAAAAATGAGCAAGAAGGCTCTGCTTTTTTTCTTTCTTTTTTTTATTCTTTTATGTCAACCTCTGGTTCAATGTGCTTCTGATGATGAGGTTGTTCTTGTTAAGATTTCAGGAACAATTGATGAATCCACGGTTGAAATCGTCAAGGATTCTTTTCAGATGGCAAAATCAAGGAATGCTGAAGCAATTGCTCTTCTTCTTGAGACTCCAGGTGGTGGTCTTGATCAAACCTTTCGAATTGAAGAAATGATTTCTTCAAATGAAATCCCTGTGATTGGGTTTGTATATCCCACTGGAGCTGCTTCTTGGTCTGCAGGAACCTTTATTTTAATGAGCACCCACCTTGCAGCAATGGCTGATTTTAGTGTGATAGGATCTTGCCAACCAGTTCAGGTGACACCAACAGGTACTGAATTAATTAATGATTCAAAAACGATTAATGCATTAGTCAGCTGGATTCAGGAAAGAGCTAATAAATATAATAGAAATGAAACACTTGCTAAAGAATTCGTTACTAAAAATCGTAACGTGAATGCAACAGATGCATTGCAGTTTGGCGTTATTGAATATACTGCTACAGATATTAACTCATTACTCCAACAAGTTGATGGAACAATAGTAAATACAGTTACGGGGAATATCTCTTTATCTGTTGAAAATGCATCTCTTATACTGTATAATCCACCATTGCAAATTCAATTCTTTCAATTTATTTCTAACCCGTTGCTTACTTCACTCCTTTTAATGTTAGGTATTTTTGCATTAATCTTTGGAATTTCAGCTCCGGGTTTCGGTGCTGAAGTCTTTGGAGTAATCGCGATAGTGTTATCATTAGCTGGGTCGGGTTTTGCGATTTCTGAATTAAGTCTTCTTTTTTTAGTATTAGGTGGAATTCTTTTACTCTTGGAATTATTAGTTATTCCAGGATTTGGTGTTGTTGGTATTGGGGGAGTGATATCTTTATTTATTGGAGCGATATTTCTTGTTCCAACATATGCAACTCGTGAATGGGTGATAAAAACGGCTTGGATAGATTCGATTATACTTGTCCTTCTTGTGTTTGTGGCATTATTTGCCGGGTTTTTTATTTTTTTACTGTATAAAGTTCTTGAAGTAAGAAGGAAAAAGCAGGCGATTGGTATTTTTGAAGGTGAAACAGCTGAAACGATTGATGAAATTGGTCCAGATCAGCCGGGTTACGTTCGGTTCAGAGGGGAACTATGGAAAGCAAAATCAGATATGTTCATACCGGTTGGAACTAAGGTGACTATTGAGAAGAAAGATGGCGCGGTATTAACGGTTCATGCTACAGAAGAGGAGAAAATATAAGTACAAACATTAATTTACCTCTTCCTCCTTTCCCGGCGTGATACAGTTATGGACGATGATTTACAAATCCGTTTTCTTGGTGGTAGTAGTAAAGTCGGAAGCTTAGCTATGCTTCTTGAGACAAAGGGAAAACAATTCCTTTTTGACTATGGTATGACACCAAGTAAACCACCGGAAGTTCCTTTGCCTGCTCCTCCAGTGGATGCAATGTTTCTCTCTCATGCTCATCTTGATCATTCTGGGATGACTCCATTGCTCTGTGAACATGATACAATACCAATGTTTACCACGAATTTAACTGGAGTTATCAGTAATCTATTGCATAAAGATTCTATTAAAATTGCACAATCTGAAGGGTATGCGAAACCGTATTCTAGTGGAGATATTCGTAGGGCAAAACATAGTGTGAAACCAGTTAAACCTGGTAAGAAAAAACAGATTGATGACATTCTTGTAAAATTTCATTCTGCTGGACACATCCCGGGATCTCTTATGATTGAACTTGTTGGATCAAAACGGTTTTTATTCACAGGGGATTTCAATACGATTGACACTCATTTGGTAAAAGGGACAAAACCAGTAGAGTGTGATGTGTTATGTATGGAAGGAACATATGCAGGACGAAATCATCCAAAGGCTCGAAAAGACCTTGAACAAGATTTTAGAGATAAAGTTGAAGAGGTAATTGGTCGGGGTGGAAAAGTTGTTCTTCCTGCGTTTGCAGTGTCTCGTTCTCAGGAGCTTGCAATGATCCTTCGTAAAATGGGGTTAAATGTTTGGTATGATGGTATGGGAAGAAAAGTGTCTAAAATTTTTCTTAAACATGCTGAATTCTTACGGAATCCCGGTGAATTAAAAAAAGCGTTGGATCAGATGAATTTTGTCCGCTCTGATCATGGTCGTAAACTAGCGTTGAATGCTGATGTTATTATAACATCGAGTGGTATGATGGATGGCGGGCCAGTGTTACATTATATGAACAAGTTAAAGGATAATCCAAAAAATGCAGTTCTTCTCACTGGTTATCAAGTGGAAGGAACTAATAGTCGCTTGTTAGTTGACGAGGGACAGCTTGATTTTTATGGTGTGAAAGAGAAAATTTCTTGTGAAGTTGAGTATTTCGATTTTTCGGGACATGCGGGTCATAATGAATTAGTGGATTTTGCTAGAAAATGCAATCCAGAAAAAATTATATTAATGCATAGCGATGCTCGTGAAGCATTACAAGCTCCCTTACAAGACTTTGCTGAGGTATTAACACCGCAGGATGGAGAAGAAATTATTGTTTGATAAATTCTTTCTAATCATTCCTTCATTGAATTATGATGATAAGGAATGGTAGTTACGTATACTATTATTTCCAGATTTAAGAGAACGATTGAAATAAGGATGTGAATAAGGAGAAAAAAACATGGTTGAGTTAACCCAACGACAGAAATATGATTTGAAACGGCAATTAGAGGAATTACGGGCTTGCAAAGGAAGACATACTGAGTTGATTTCTTTATATATTCCGCCTTCAAAGCAAATTTCAGATGTAACGTCCTATTTGAAAAATGAACTCTCTGAATCGCAAAATATTAAGTCAAAGCAAACACGGAAAAATGTATTGTCTGCAATTGAATCAATCATGAGTAGATTAAAGACTTTCAAACAACTACCTGAAAATGGACTGGTGTTTTTTGTTGGTCACAAAAGTGTTGGTGCAGATCAAACGGAGATGGTTGCCTATGTTATCGAACCACCGTTGGAAATTCAAACATTTTTGTATCGATGTGATTCTGAGTTTTATTTAGAACCGATTGAAAATATGCTTGCTGAAAAGGAAGTCTATGGTTTATTATTGATTGATCGGCGTGAATGCACAGTTGGAATTCTTCGGGGAAATCGGGTTGATTTACTAAAATATATGACATCTCAAGTGCCAGGTAAACATGGTAAGGGAGGACAATCTCAACGACGTTTTGAACGATTAACTGAAATTGCCGCTCATGAATGGTTTCAGAAATGTGGTGAGAAAGTAAGTGAGATATTATTAAATGAAAAGGATATCAAAGGAGTATTTGTTGGTGGCCCTGGTCCAACAAAGAAATATTTTGTTGATGAGGAATATTTACATTATGAAATCCAAAATAAAATCGTTGATATGTTTGATACAGGATATACTGATGAATTTGGCTTACGAGAACTTGTTTCTACTGCATCAGAAACCATGTCAGAATTAAAAATCGCAAAAGAAAAAAAAGTGATGAAACGGTTTTTAAAAGAAATAACGAAAGGAAATCAAAGTCTAGCATTGTATGGGGAAGATCAGATTCGGAAAGCTCTGCAAATGGGGGCTGTTGATACGTTACTTTTAGCTGAGGATTTACGAAGATATCGGGTAACATTAACGTGTCCAACCTGTGAGTATACAGAACAGCGAACGTATAAAGAAGATGAACTCGATGGAGATTTTGAACCACCAAGATGTTCTGAATGTGAGACTCCAACTCAAATGGAAATATCTGAAAAAATTGATTTAATTGATGAATTATCTGAACTTGCTGAAAACACTAGTGCTGAGGTGTATTTGATCTCTCAGAATAGTGAAGAAGGTGACTCACTAGTTTCGGCGTTTAATGGTGTTGCGGCAATCACTCGGTATCCTCTTGAGTTGTAATTAAAAAGAAGTATTATTTTTATGACGTAATAAAAATAATTGATTTCTAGGGTCAAGCAATAGGAGTATTTACATGTTATGATAGTTTAAACCGATGGTTTTATAAATATTGAAATATATTATTAAGATTGGTAATTTACGATGACATCTCGAGAGGACTTTAAATCGTTTATACCGGCCAGTAAGAAAATACCGGAACTTACAATTAAAGCCGTACTGGTTGGTGCATTACTTGCAATTATTTTAGGATCAGCGAACGCTTATCTTGGTTTGTATGCTGGAATGACTGTTTCAGCTGTTATACCTGGTGCAGTCATGGCATTTGCTTTGTTAAGACCATTTAAAGGAACAATTCTTGAAGTAAACATTGGTATGATGGGGGCAGCTGCTGGTGAAGCATTGGCTGCTGGTGTGATTTTCACCATTCCTGCTATTGTTCTTCTTGGAACATGGTCTGAAATTCATTATCTTGAAACCACAATTATTGCTGCCTTAGGGGGAATACTTGGTGTATTATGGATGGTGCCTCTTCGAAGAGCACTTATCATTAAAACTGATTTGCCTTTCCCCGAAGGTGTTGCTGTCGCTGCAGTGCTAACGACAACTGTTGGTGATGAGACAACATCAAAAAAGGATGCTGCAGGAGTTAGTGGCATTTGGTTACTTGTTGGTGTCACTGTTGCAGGATTATTAAAATTCGGTCAAACTGCGTTGAAGGCATTCTCAAGTCAAATTCATGCAATTGTAAATATTGGAAAATTCAGTATAGGTGGCAGTGAAGAATCGGGAGTTCTTTATGGTGGAGTTGCAACGTCTCCAGCGCTTCTTGCAGTTGGCTGGATCATTGGTCCTAAGATTGCTTCATTTGTGTTTGTAGGAGGCCTTATTGGATGGGTGATTCTTGCACCATTAATTGCATTAGCCACGGGTCTTCCCACCCCGACAACTGGTTCTGAAATTACTGATGCTCTCGCGTTTGGTGCGGGGAACTTAGATATTGGATCCCTAGTATGGGGATTCTATCAGATATGGGGAGATTACATTCGATATATCGGAGTCGGCGCCATGGTTGTTGGTGGACTCTGGACGATTTTTACGCTTCGAAGCAATTTAGCTTCAGGTATTAAAGAAGCAATAGCGGGATTAACTGGCGGCCAGGTTGATGTGAAGAAACGAACTGATCAGGATTTGAATTTTAAATTTGTGTTTCTTGCAATAGGTGCGTTGACAATTCCTGTGTTTTTGTTGTATGCTTGGATTTCAAATGAATGGATTGTATCAGGTATCATGGCTGTGTTTGCTATTTTATTTGCGTTTATTGCCAGTGCAATCGCTGGGTATATGGCAGGACTTTTAGGTTCATCAAACAATCCGATTAGTGGTGTCACTGTTTCAGTGTTATTGATTACCTCCTTGATTCTCCTTGGTTTTGGTCTCTCTGGAGACGTTGGTGCATATGGTGTTGCCGTTCTAATTGCAGCTGTGATTTGTTGTGCTGCAGCTATTTCAGGGGACGTCTTGCAGTCGATGACTTGTGGACAAATGATTGGGGCAACACCAAAAAATCAACAGGTTGCAGAAATGATTGGTGTACTTTCAGCGGCACCAATTCTAGCTCTTGTTGTTTCAGCACTTGATCAAGCATATCATATAGGAAGTACAAATCTTCCTGCTCCGCAAGCGTTTCTGATGAGTGGAATCGTGAAAGGTGTGCTCGGCGGTGAAATGGTGTGGCCATTTGTTATTGCAGGTATGGTCCTTGCCTTTGTCCTTATTTTAATTGATTTACCGGTTCTTCCAGTTGCGATTGGTATTTATTTACCATTCACACTTGCCATTCCGATTTTTAGTGGTGGAATTGTTCGTCATTTCACAAATAACCAGATTGAAAAGAAGTTTGGTTCTGCTGAAGAAGAACAAGTAAGTGAATGGGAACTAGCGATTAAACAAACAGATGTGAAACCGAAAGAAAAGATTATTAGGACTGGTTTGCTTTTGACTGCGGGATTAATTGCAGGAGAAGCATTAACTGGAGTAATAGTGGCATTCTTAATTATCGCGGGTATTAATCTAGCTATCTTTGATTTCGCTCCGATTTTACCGGGTTTACTCCTTTGGTTGTTTGTCGCACTCCTCTTGTTCTACATCCCATTGAGGGAAATATTTGCTAATGAAGAGTAAACAAACAGCACGCAAGCCAAGCATTTCTGAATTTCTTTCTTACGTTCCAGTGAGAGCTAACTATGATTGGACGGTAGATGAGCAGGGGTTAGTTCACATTGAAGTACCGAAGTTTCAGAGTACTATTGGAAAAAAGTTATGTCGATTACTTCGAAGGAAGGAAACGTTTACAGCAGATATGGATCGCTTGGGTTCAATTGTTTGGCTTCATTGTGATGGAAAAAAGACTGTTAAAGATATTTTACAAGTGTTAAAAGAGCAATGTAGTGATGAGAAAGATCTTGATCAACGATTGTTTTTGTTTTTACGACAAATGAACAATTTGAATTATATCTTATATTAAGCAAGGACGTTATTTTTCTTTTAATCTAACTTTTTTTACTAAAACTACTCCATGATCTCTTTTCCATTGTTTTTCTGTTTCAAGTAACTCTATTCTTTTTTGGAAAAGTGGACCGTCAACAACAAGGGTTTCGTATTCTCCTCCTTCTCCTGCGATATTAATCTGTTTTGTTTGATGTAACAGTTTGAGTTGTTCATAGGTATCTTGATTAATTGTTTTTCCAAGCCATGTTTCATTGAATCCATCTGCAAAGATTCCAACGATTCGAATGTCAAATTCTGCTTGAATCATATCTTGTAATAACAATGCTTGATTTTTATGCCATAATGGCGTAAATGATTTCAAATTAAGATCATAGCAGACCTGTTCAATTCGAGTTCGCTGATATTCTGAAGCGATAGCACCGCTGATTACTCCTTCTATTTCAAGAGAGGATAGTACTTCTTTTAAGGTAGTGAGTTCTTCTTCTTTTTTTCCTTTTGTTGTTTTCGAAATTAAGGGCATATTTAGTGCTTCAGCGATGCTTTTTGTTAAATGAATATTAACTGAATGATACATCCATGAGTCTTTGTTTTCTGGATTAATGGTTACTAGGTGAGTGATGTCCCAACCATATTGTTGAGCGATGTATAGTGCAAAGAGTGAATCTTTTCCTCCGGAAAATAAGGCAGCTACTTTCATAATGCCAGCTCGATATGTCTTTAAGCACATAAACATTTATGGGCAATTACTTGATGCTTTGTTGGTAAAGCGGATGTGATTAGATGAAGATTGGTATTATTTGTGGCCATCAAATCAATGGATTATTTCCGAAAAGTGAAAAAATCTCTGTTGACACTGCATTTGGAAGTGTTCAGTTGATTCATGGTCAATTATCAAATCATCAGTGTTTTCTTTTGAATCGCCATGGAGAGAATTCAAACCTTCCGCCACACAATGTTCAGTATAAAGCAAATATTCAGGCGTTAGCTGCATCTCATGTTGATTGTGTGTTGTCTGTTGGAACGGTTGGATCGATGAATACCGATATCATTCCAGGTGATTTTGTTATTCCTCATGATTTTTTTGATGCTACAAAGGCCCGGTCTTTATCTTTTTTTGATGAAAAAAGGGTTCATGTTGATATGACCGAACCTTTCTGTCCAGAATTAAGAAAAAAATTGTTTGAAACCTGTGAAAAACAAGATGGAATACGTGTTCATCGTAATGGTATTTATGTAACAACTGAAGGTCCAAGATTGGAAACAGTAAGTGAAATCAGATTCTTTGCAACTATTGGTGAAATCGTTGGTATGACTCTTGTGCCAGAAGTTGTGCTTTCTCGTGAGAAAGGATTTTGTTTTGCTTCGCTTTGTCTTGTCTGTAATATGGCTGCAGGGTTGCAACGTAGATTATCAGTTGATGATATAAAACGAGTGTATGCTAAAAATGAATCAAGACTAGCAGATCTGTTAAGAGGTACCATTTCTTCTCTTTCAAAAGAGCGTGATTGTATTTGTAAACAAAAACAAAAGGATGCATTGTTATGAAGGATTATGAACTGATTGATCATACTGCTGATATCGGAGTGAAAGCGTTTGGGAAGGATTTGTCTGAAGCGTTCACTAATGCTGCAAAAGCAATGTTTGATATTATCACTGATTCTTCTAATATTAAAGGAAAGGGGGAGTATCAGATAGATCTTTCTGCTGATGATTTAGAACAGTTACTAGTTGATTGGCTTGATGAACTTTTGTTTTTGCAGGGTGCTGAAAATCTTGTTTTCGGTGAATTTGAGGTACGTGTTAATGAAGAATCGTGTTCTCTTTCTGCAACGGTTTCTGGTGAGGAATTTGATACTGAAAAACATAAGATTGGAATGGAAATTAAAGCGGTAACATATCATATGCTTGAAGTTGAAAAAAACGATCCGTGTTATGTAAAAGTTTTATTTGATATTTAACTCAGTCATTTTTAAGCATTAGGCTCCTATAGGTATGATTGTTTTCATTAATTTTTTAA
>CAZOPW010000067.1:0-9301 GCA_964581795.1 uncultured Thermoplasmatales archaeon
CACACATTCCAAATAGTATTAATATTTGGATTGATGGATTATCATCATTTGCCGGATGGTTTTTAGATTACAATAAACCAATATTACTCATTGATTCAAATAATAATATCAAAAAAGCCCTCAAACTTCTTTATCGATTAGGATATGATAATATTTATGGTTATTTAAAAAACGGTTTTACAAATTGGTATACTCATAATGAAAAGACAAATAACTTTACTTTTTGGTCACCATCAAAATTACATGAACACATTGAGGATGATACAGTTTATATCTTAGATGTTAGAGATAAAACATCTAGAGATGATGACGGATTCATTAAAAATTCACATCATGTTTTCGTAGGAGTTTTGGAAAACAATATTTCTTCAATTCCTAAGGATAAAACAATTGTTGTTTACTGTGATTCAGGGTTTAAAACAAGTATAGCATGTAGCATTCTATTAAGGAATAATTTTCATTCTGTTATTAATTTACTTGGTGGAATAAGTGCTTGGACTGAAGCGAATCTACCACTTGAAAAAGAAAAACAGTCAATTAAAAACTGGTAATCTTATCGATTAAGATATTTAGACTTTGAATACTATTGATAAAAATTTTAATCATTTAATCAGATGGTAAGACTATGCCTCTATCAGAAAAAGCACATAAAAAAGCTATAATCGGCATTTTCTTTATTCTTATACTCAGTCTATTAAGTGGTTTGAAAGTAAGTTCAGAAGGTATGGTTTCATTTTCTTTAGAGTCTTTATTTATCCCTTATTGGCTTATTCCCATCGTTCTTCTATTTAGTTATCTTCTTATCGCATTCTTTCTAAATTGGATGAATAGGAACATAAAATAAAAGAAGATAAGTTGCTGAAAATAGTTAATTTGATATTATGTCGTTCATATTGAAGTGTAATAATCCTAATTGTTCAGTTTCTCTATTCAAGGCTGATTCACAATCTCATAAGAGTAAGTGTCCGATATGTAAGAATACTGATTTGACTCGTATCGAATTCAAGCAAGGAGTTGATGAATTTATTTGTAGTAATCCTCACTGTATTAAATATCAAGTCAATCCTCTTGTAACTAATAAATTTATTTTTATTTGTCCTTTTTGTCAAAAAAGAAGAATTGATATCATCAAACATGACATCAAATAAAATATAGTATAAGGTAGTCTTTTTGTTAGGATGCTAGGGACTAAAAATAGATACTTCTTAAAAGAGTGTGATTATTATGCATGACTTAACGCTTTTATAGATCCAATTGAAAAAAATATTTGAAAATAAGGTGAAAGTGACATTCAAGAATCTATCACATTTTCCTTCTTTACATATATCATATCAGTTTTATGGTCCAGCCGTCGATTTCCATCATCTAAATATGCATGAACTCGGTACAATCCTTCATCTTCAGGAGTTATCTCAGCTGAGTATTTTGCGATCTCACCAGGATTTAGTTTTTTTGTGTTCATAGTTGCAAGTTGATCAAAATTCCCTTCTGGTGTTTCAGCCCAAAATTCCAAGTTAAGGTCATCAGTTTCTTTGATTCCTTGAATAGTTGATTCACAACGAATAGTTTCTTTAGGGACAGGGTAAGGTTCTGTGATTGCAAACATTGATTGGATTTCAGCAGGGTTATCACCAACACTAAGTGATTGTGCCGGTGATTCAATGAATAAAGGTTCTCCTTCATCTGTCATACTTTCAACTGACATAAATACTGTCGTTGATGTATTTGCTTCAATTTGGAAAGGAATTTTTGTTTGCTCATTTGGATTTAGTTCATAGACGTACTCATGTTCATCAATTGGTTTAATAGCGAATGTATCATGTGAATTTAATCTGATTTCGAGATTCAATAATTTTTTTTTACCTATGTTTTTTATTCTTGCTGTTACCCATTTTCGACCAGTATTAATATCTTGAGGAATTATTTCAAATGCGAGAGGATACCTTATTTTCATATTTCTAAACACCTCAATATTATTTTTAATTCCTTAATATTAATAAGATTTTATTCAATTCAACTGCAATTAACCTTAAAATCAATTACAAAAAAATATATTTTTTTATCTTCTTAGATAAACATTTTTTGGCTGAAAACAAAAAAGTTACATCCATTCTTTTTTTAATTCTTTAAAATATCCATTTTTGATAGAATCTCTTATTTCTTTCATAAGTTGAAGCATAAAATACATATTGTGATAACTAAGTAATGTATAACCTAGAAGTTCACCTGTTTTCAACAAGTGGTGAATATATGCTCTTGAATATGTTTTACACACATTACATGTGCAATTAGGGTCAAGTGGTTGGGTATCGTCTTTATACCGTTGTAATTTCAATTTATATCGATATTTATTTTTCTTTGTCCCAAGCGGAGGCCTGATATGAGGGTAACCACTTCGGGCTAATCTTGTTGGAGATACACAATCAAATAAGTCAATTCCTCGTTCAACTGATTCAAAAATATCTTCAACGACACCTATGCCAAGTAAATGCCTTGGTTTATTGTCCGGTAAATGTGGAATAACCCATTCTAAGACGTTATGCATATCCTGTTTTGATTTTCCAAGGGATCCGCCAATAGCATAACTGTCAAAATCTAAGGAAGAAATATATTTAGCACTTTTTATTCGTAAATCCTGCCAGTGACCTCCTTGAATGATACCTGCTATTGCTTGATCTGTGTTATGAATTTCTAAGCATTCCTTTGCCCATTGATGAGTTCGTTTCAAACTTTTCGCCGTGTATTCTTTATTAGATAAAGGAGACGTACATTCATCTAAGACTAAGATTATATCTGAACCTAGTTTCTCTTGAACACGAATTGATTTCTTTGGAGTTAGTAATTGATAGGATTTATCGTATATTGATTGAAAAGATATTCCTTTGTCATTGATTTTTGCAATTGATTTTCCTTGTGGTTTAGACGTTTTATGTCCTTCATCTGGAAAAAAGATTTTTCCAACTGCATGTTCTTTTCCAAGACCAAGCGAAAAAGCTTGAAAACCACCACTATCTGTCACTATTGGTTTATCCCAATTCATGAAAGTATGTAGACCACCAATTTTATGAATAACATCTTCGGTTGGCTGAAGCATTAAATGATACGTATTGCAAATGAGAAGTTGTGCGTTTAGCTGGTGTAAATCTTCTGAGGTAAGTGCTTTGACTGTTGCTTTTGTTGCAACAGGCATTAACGCTGGTGTTTGAATCGTTCCATGTTTCAATTTAAGTGTACCAGATCTGGTTGTTTCATAAGTGTGATTCAGCTGAAATGATAATTGACCCATCACGTATGCAAACGTTTTAAGTGCAATAAATATTTTGTTTTTCAGATGATTAATGAAATCTTGTGGATTGGATTATTACTTGTTTGTTTCGTTACGGTGATCCTTGCTTACAAATTATTTGGAAAAGTTGGTCTTTACATTTGGACTGCTACTGCAGTTATTCTAGCAAATATTCAGGTCATGAAAACAATTGAGGTTTTTGGATTAGTAACTGCACTTGGAAATGTTGTGTATTCTTCATTGTTTCTTGTTACAGATATCATGAATGAAAATCATTCTAAGGATGATGCGCAAAAAGCAGTTTGGATTGGTTTTTTTGTATTAATTTCTATGACTCTTATTATGCAGATAACGCTTCTGTTTATACCAGATGAATCAGATGTTTTAAGTGGTCATATTGCCTCAATTTTTTCTTTTATGCCTCGAATAGCTTTTGCTAGTTTAACAGCATATTTGATTTCTCAATTTCATGATGTTTGGTTTTTTGATAGATTAAAAAAAGAGTTTGGAGGAAAAAAATTATGGTTAAGAAATAATCTTTCTACTATAACGAGTCAACTCATTGATAATATCGTGTTCACACTTATTGCTTTTATTGGAATTTTCTCCTGGAGTGTTATTTTACAAATATTCATAACGTCATTGATTTTAAAAATTATTGTCGCTTTTTTTGATACTCCATTTGTTTATATTGCTCGAAAAATACAAAAGTAAGTCCTTAAAAATTTCTAAATCATAGAGTTGAAATTTATTTTCCCTCTATTTCATTTACATTATCTTTTAAAAAATAATCAATAGTTAATATTATGATGGTTATGTTTCAATTATTTTGGAATAAGTTTATATCACACTTATTTGTTGGTAATTATACTGGTAACCTTTTATTATTTGAGTTGATAATATGGGAGCGGAATCCTTATTTTCTGAAAGAGAAGAATCCATTGATAATTTAATGAAAAGAATTCATTATTTACGTGATCAAATAGAGTTACAAGATGAATTTTTTGATTCTGTACCTTATTTAATCGCAATAGTAAACAGAAAAGGTAAAATTTTATATTTAAACGATGCAATGGCAAAAAGTCTAGGGAAAAATAAACGAGAGGCATTGGGATTAAATATTTTAGATTTTTTCTCTGAAGAAACTAGTCAACATCGTTTAAACAAAGCTTTAAAAGTAAAAAAAACTAGGAAACCAATTGAATTTATTGATGTTAGAAATAATCGTTTTTTCAAATCTACTTATTTTCCAATTATCAAGGAAAATAAATCCATTGATAGAATCCTTGCTATTGTTCAAGATATAACAGAACAAAAAATGAAAGAAAGAGAACAACTGAAAAATAAAGAAGTTTATTTTGAATCGTTAATAGAAAACTCATTGGATCTTATTACTGTCGTTGATGAGAAAGGTAAGATAATATATGAAAGTCCCTCACTAAAAAACATCTTACAATATATACCTAAAGAAAGACAGAATAAAAGTGTATTTGATCATATTCATCCAAAAGATAAAAATCGGGTGAAAAGATATTTTTTAAATATCATTTCAACACCGGGATTAACTAAAAAAATCGGATATAGAATTAAAGATAAAAAAGGAAACTGGCATTATTTTGAATCATTAGGAAATAATCAACTACATAATAATAAAATTAGAGGATTGATTATAAATTCTCGAGATATATCTCAACGAATTCAAGAGCAAATAGAGAAAAACGCAATTCTTGACAATACATCTGAAATCATTGCATATCATGATAAAAATCATCGTATCTTGTGGGCTAACAAAGCTTATCAAAAAGAAACTGGTAAATCTTTAGATGAGTTAGTTGGTACAAAATGTTATCATGCGTGGGGGTTAGATAATGCTTGTGTAAATTGTCCATTATCTCGTGCATTACAATCTGGTAAAACAGTAGAAGCAGTCTTTTCTCCGGAGAATCAAAAAAATTGGCCATCTGATTTTAAAACATGGAGGATTATTGGTGACCCCGTTTTTAATGAAGACGGAGAAATTATTGGAGCAATAGAAATTTCTTATGATATAACTGATCAAAAAAAAGCTGAAGAAGAAATCAATCGAACAAAGGAACATTTAGAAAAATTGATTCATAACACAAGTGAAATCATTTTTTCGATTAATAAAGATTATAAAATAACGTTATGGAACAAAACTGCAGAAAATCTTAGTGGTATCAAAGCTAAACAAGTAGTTGGAAAAGATATAAGAAAATCAAAATTTATTGATAACATTGATAAATTAACTGATTTTTTAGATCAACAATTACATCACAAGCCGACGTCTTTTTCCAAGTTATTAATAAAAACGTTATTTGGAAGTATTAGGGTATTGCAGGTTTCTACATCATTTGTGACAGATGAAGATAATAATATTACTGATATTATTTTCATTTGTAATGATGTAACCTCTAAAGAGGAAGCCCATGGAACGTTTGTTGATGGAAGAAGTTATTTACTTGAGAGTGAAACGTCAGCTCGTCTGATTACGATTTTTAATGATCTTGTTTCTGAGAAGAAAAAAGGATTATTTATTACTCGGTCACAATATGAGGATTTCATACAACAAATCAATCTTGACCAAGTTACATTAGTTATTTTATCTGATAAAATCCTAGAATTTGCTCCTAGCATTCATGATTTAAGTAAATTAAAATCATTCATTCAAAATTTTGTTCAACAAAATAATAATTGTATTGTATGTTTAAACAGAGTTGATTACTTATTTACTACATTTGGCTTTAAAAATACGATCATTGCTTTTTATGATATCAATGATATAATACGAAAACATCAATCTATTCTTTTAGTTCGAATAAATACTCAACTACTTTCAGATGAAGAATATCAAATCCTAAACGAAGAATTTTCTCCACTTCCTGAAAGTCAAATTCATAATGTATATCTTAATGACCCGTTATTTTCTTTACTTAGTTTCATTTATGAACAGAATCAGACAAATACTCTTGTTTATCAAAAAAGTGTAACCCACTATTTTTCAATAGCAAAAGTTACTGCTCAGAAAAGACTTGATGAATTGCTACAAAAAGGTCTCATATTTTATAAAAAACAAGGAAGAATTAAACAGATATTTATCACAGATAAAGGGAAACAAATATTACGTTTGAAAATGATGGAATAGTACTGGTTTCATTTTATTCTTGAATAGCTTTTTTAAAAATAGAATATTTTTTGTAACAACATTAATGAACGTTTGTAATATTAAGTCGATTAAATTATATGAAAAAAATTGCAAAAAAGAAAAATATGCCTGCACAAACTGGGGAATTTATCAAAGAAAACTCCTTAGATGAAAAATACCTTCATGAATTAAAGGATATTACGTATGATCCAGTATTCATCCTTGGATTGCATCGATCAGGAACGAGTATATTATATAAAATGCTTCGATCAACTGGTTTATTTAATACTCTTACTGCGTATGATGTTGTATATTATAATCGATTACTCTATAATTTCATCCAGGGTAAACAAGAGGAATATAAGGAACGGTTTAACAATCTGATTTTAAAAACAGGGAAGCAAAAACGAGATATTGATAAAATTAAAATGAATGCTGATTTTGCAATCGAATACTCTTTCTTACTTGGTCCACCATATTTATTTCAACAATTAAAAAAAGATAACATCAGTGTGTTTGATGAACTCTGTAAAAAATTACAATTTGTGAAAGAAAAAGAAAAACCTGTATTATTAAAAAATCCTTGGGATTTTCCAAATTTTTTATTTATTAAAAAACATCTTCCACAAGCAAAATTTATTTTTATCCATCGTCATCCTTTAGACATGATGAATTCATCAATGAATGCTTTAAGGGTTATTGTTAACAAACAAACCGTGTATTCTGATATTTTTTCTCCTTTTGCAAAAAAAATTGATGAAAACCCATTATTATATTACTTTTTTAAAATGCTTCTTTATCCAGAATTTCCACCAGGCCTTCCACTTGTGACAGAACATAGAGCTGGTTACGTTCGTTCATTTCTTCATGATATTTCTAATCTGGATACGAATTCTTTTGTTCAAATACGGTATGAGGATTTATGTGATAATACAACTGAAACAATGGGAAAAATCGTTGATTTTTTACAATTGGATTCCGTTGATATTAATACGTTTTCTGATTTTATCAATCCAAGGAATTTAACGTATAGTAAAGATATTCAACGAATGAAACAATATATTATGAATCGTTTCAAACCATATTGTAGTGTGTACAATTATCAATAATGCTCATTTTTTTTAAAGGATGAATCTTAAAAGAATTACTATTCCAAGAATCATAATGATTACTCCAACAATCCGAGCTAATTTATCTTCATTTATTTCACTAGCTATGTTGGATCCAATGAATGCTCCTATTCCTGCAAATAATCCAACAACAACGAATCCTGTAAGGGAAATATTTGTAGAAAAACCATGACTAATTGATCCTGTTCCTGCAATAAAAATCATCATTATAAGTGAAGTGCCAATCGCTTGATGTAATGAGAACCCTAATACAAAGATGAGAATAATTGTAAGCATTCTACTTCCGCCAATTCCAATAAAGCCACTTATCAAACCTATTGTTGTACCTAGAAGAATTAATGAAAAAAAGGTATGTTTTCTGAAAAAATTGAATTGTATTCTTTGTTCAACAAGTTCCACATTTCGTCTTACCCCACGTCTTATAAAATTAAATCCAATGAACAATAAAAAAGCTGCAATTAGAATGCTGAGTAAACTTTCTGGTGCTCTTGAAGTGAATTGGCTTCCAATGATTGCTCCGATGACTCCTGAAACAACGAGAAGAAAAGAGGGGCGAAGTTCTACAAATTTATTTTTTAGAAATGTAAGTCCTGCTATGATTCCTATGATACAGTCGACTCCTAAACTGGTTCCTATTGCTTGATGAGTAGTGTATCCAGCGATAAGAGTTAATGCTGGAATAAGAAAGGTAGCAGCTGTTCCAGCAGCTGTTCCTACAAAAAGACCGCTGCCCAGTCCGAAAAGACTTAAGATGAATAACGTTAGATAATCTAATTGCATAATATATTTCTAATTGTAGAGATTGAAAAAGGATTATTTAACTCTTCAATGTTAAGATTGAGAATCATTTTTCCTACAAAATTAAAAAAAGTTCATCTCATTTTTTAGATTGTAGTATTATCGAAGTATGGGATTTTATGAATGGATACGTAAATTATGGTGTAACGATTAAATGGGGGAAACGAAAGATGAATAGTTTTATAGAAAAACACGCCGATAGTATCATTTGTGAGCCTTCTGGAATGACGTATTCTGAATTGAAACAGAGTAAAATTCAAAAGATGGTTCTTGTTGGCGTAGAATAATAATTACCATAATTTTTTCTAATTAAAAAGGGATTGGTAATAAAAAATACTCAGATAATCTTGGATAAAGATCCTTCCATATTTTTAATTTTATTTTTAATTAAAATATTTAACACTTTTTTCCTTTTATTTCGATAATACGTGTTTAATTTTTAAGTAAAGGAGGCAAGGTCTGGAAGGAAAAACAAAAAGGAATACTTTCTGGAAAAAAAAGGAGGATAAACCTCTCTCACCTCTCCCAGACCTTTGCAAACTGCCAATATTAGAAGTTATTTAAATAATTTTGGATTTTGTTCATTTTTTCTTGTTTTAATAGCTGTTCTCATAAACTATTTCAAAATTAATATCATAATAATTGAAAATTATTCAATTTGAATCACGTTTTTAGATTGTTTTTAAAACTGTATTTTTGACTTGAAAAAAAATCTTCAAAATGGCATAATTGCAGTTTGACATCATTCCTATCAACGTTTAAATAGCGAAAGCAACAAAAACAAGTGCATAGTCAACAAAACTGTTGATATGGATAGTGGAGAAAGATGAACAAAAAAGTTGTATGGAAAGCAAGAAATTGTTTCCATATGCATAACTACCTGCAAAAAAACTATTTATATCTACAGCCTGTTGATAGAAACAA
>CAZOPW010000068.1:0-9192 GCA_964581795.1 uncultured Thermoplasmatales archaeon
TTTTTTTGAATTTTTGCAAACATTAATTAACACGAAACCAGTTTTTTGTTTATTATTGGCTTCGTGGGGGTTATAAATGATGTCTTCTACGTATCAACATCATGTTGATCGAAGGATTAGAGAAATGAGAGAGCGTTTGCTTCAATTCCAAAAAAGAAAACAATTAGAAAAAAGACAATAAAAAAGTGAGATACACCAATAACCCTATTTTCTAAAGGGGTTAATTATCATGTGTAAATAATTGATTGAAATGTTGTGTTATGTGATGAAGTATTGGATATTTTTTCATTCCATTTTGAATTAAATCAGTTAGTTGGCCAGGTGAACTGTTTTTGTATTCATCAACGTTTGTTGTCACAAGTGGTAAAATAATGTGAGAAGGATGATTGTTTCCCACAAAAACCGTGTTTTCGGCAATCTGATATGTTTCATTTTTAGCAATACCTGCTTTTGTATTTGGATTAGGTAAGAACCGAGGGGCATTTGATGAAGAAATACTTATGCGAATCTGATGACCTTCATTAAAAATATATGAAGTACTCCATAAACTAATTTCAACCTCATAAACTTCACCAGGTTCCATGAACTCCCAGTGATCACAGCCATTTCTATTACGCATACGAAGAATCCCATCAGTAATCAACATACTACGACCATCAGGGTAAACATCAGTGAGTTTTACGGTAAAATCGGTATCCACACAACTGGAAGAAACAAACAATCTGGCTTTAATTGGACCAGTGACCCAAACGGGATCTGAAAGAACATTAGAAGTGAAAACAAGCACATCATCCCTACTTTCAACACTTTGTTGATCATACGGACCACGTGCAATATTTAAATTCTGACCGCCAACAGTTGGAACTGGTTTTGTAGGATCATATTCATATGAAAAAGAAGAGGACGAAGGTGAAATTGAATCAGTTAACAAATTATCTTCTGTCAAATACACTGGTAATGGGTTATATTCTATTGGCCAATCATCTGCGGTTAACCACTCGTTACCTGGTGCACTCTTGTTCGTTACATCTCCCATGACATAAAATATGACAGGAGGCCAATCATCAAAATTATTTCCATTGTCCATCGTGTATTGTTGCACCATGTCAGAAAAAATGTAAAAGGAAATATTATCAACTGCGTTTTCTGGATACATGAGTTCACCTTGCTGTCTACCAGTACTATGCGTCCAAGGACCCATGATGAGTTTTGATTTACCAACTGCACCTGGTCCTCCTTCATATTGATAACCAAGGAATCCATCGATCGTTCCTTGAGCAAAACAATCATACCATCCTCCAATATGAATCGCTGGAACATTAACATTTTTCCATTTTCCATCTAAACTCACATTTCCCCAATAATCTAATGTATAATTTTCATGAGCAAAATAATCATCCAAAATGTACAGACTGCCTTGTCCTTCCAACCAACGTTCTACTAAACTTAGCCTGAATTGTCCACCCTGCTGAACCGCATGTTTATACAAATTTGGAGTTGCAACCTGAATGTATTGACACGCGAGATGATCAGGATTTGCTCCAGCCATATAATACTGGTTAATTCCCAATGCTGAACCGCCGAATGTAGCAATTTTACCATTGCAAAAAAGTTGATCAGCAATCCAATCAAGAGTGTCCGGTCCATCGGTATGAGCATTTCGAAACACCGTGTCAATGCCTTCAGAAGCATATCGACCTCGCATATCTTGAATGACAGTTGGCCAGCCTAACTCTGCCCAATTATTTCCAGTCGATTTCATATCATTTTTATTATAAGGAGTTCGAATTAGGACCGTTCCATGAGGAAGAACATTGGACTCAGAAAGGTACACATCAGTTGCTAAATGAATTCCATCTCGCATTTCTACCATGTATGTTTCTTTTTGAACACAACCGGAAAATAATACCATTACAAAAAGACTTAAAGTTACGATCACCCCTAATTTTATACAAATTGATCTCATTCTAATAACTCCTGGTTAATTATATATGAAAGCCGGATTCAATATTATATAATAGTTTAAAATTTAAATAGATTTTGTGATATTAGTAATGAAATAAGTGTCACTTTTTTGTAATAATTCCACAAAATCTAAATCAGTTTGCTTGATTTCATAGCATAGAAATGAAAAAGAAAAAACCATTATTTTCACTTCCAGAATATGGAGATATAACAAATCCAGAAATAAGAGCAAAATATGGTTACTTGGAAGGTCTTGTAAGCATTGCTGGAAATATTATTCTTTTTCTTATCAAAATTTTACTTGCTTTTTTTGTAAATAGTATTGGTCTTGCTGCAGATGCTATTCATTCTCTTTCAGATGTATCCACTTCAGGAATCGTTGTGTTCGGATTTAAAATAGCAAAGAAACAACCTGATAAGAAACATCCATTTGGACATGGCCGAGCAGAACATATCGCAACCCTCATTATTGCAGTTCTTCTCATCGTAATCGGTTTTAATTTTATTCAACAATCTTTCAATCGATTATTACATCCTGAGCCCTTAACAAATCCAAATCTAGCTTTCATTACAATAATCATCATCCTTTTTACGGTAATTGCAAAAATACTAATGGCACGATTTTCAACACAAATTGCTTTAAAAATTGATAGTGACGTGTTACATGCTGATGCTTGGCACCATCTAACCGATGTAATCTCTTCAATCGGAGTAGCTATTGGAATCATTGGATCATACGTTGGATACCCTATCCTAGATGCAATTTTTGGAATCGTTGTTTCCCTCATCATTATTTACGTTGGATTTCAGTTAATTAAAACATCATCAGATTATCTTATTGGAACCACTCCAAGTAAAGAGCTTATTCGGAAATTAAATGATATTGCAAAAAAAACACCACAAGTCAGTGGCATTCACAGTATTTATGTTCATGACTATGGACACATTAAAGTATTAACCTTTCATGCAGAAATGGATGGTGAATTATCCTTAAATAAAGCACATAGTATCGCAGATATCATTGAAGAAAAAATTAAGAAGACCACTCCATATTATCCCGTGATTCACGTCGAACCAAGTGGCATCCACAGATCCCAACGAAAAACGCAGCAGCAATCTAAAAATATTCCTTAAAAAAATTATTTTACTTGATCTAATTTGTTACTGAATTCATCCAGTTTTGACTGCCAATCTTGCTGTAATCCTTCTCCTTTCTCTTGTCCATCACCTATACAAAAATCAATTTCTGCAACCTTTACCATCCCTTTTTTCGAAAGGGGTTTATCCATACTTTTCAACCAATTCCTACGTTTCATCGCATGAGTATTAATAATAGCAAATTTTTTTTCTTGCATATCTTTCAATCTTTTCATAAACTTTCTTAGGTTTTTCTGCACTCTGAATGCTTCTGCAGCTCCAGAAAAAACATACACATCAGCATCAGGCAATGAATCCGGATCAGTTTCATCTGTTTTAAACACTTGAGCTGAATGTCCTTTAGCTTCCAATTTTTCTTTTAAATACTCGACAATTTTTTTATTATGACCAAATCGAGACCAATAAATCATCACATAGTTCATCTTATTCACCTATTAAAAAAACATTAAAACAAATCCACTATAAAAAAGATATAGAAATAATTAACAAAAAAACATTGAAATTTTTCAAAAAACGTATTTTATTTGATCATAAAGACTTTGCTCAAATTTTTTTATTATATTCATCTGAAATTTGTTCTAATCGAAAAAATGCAGGTGACGAGATTTTATCTCAATTTTACTGGTAAAAATTAACTCTGAAAATGATGTAATTAAAACTAAATTTCTACAAAGCAGTCTATAATAAAATCGTTCTTGGGAAATGGTGAAGTTGTATTATGCAACTTACCATATTAAAAACTAATTAGATAGAATTTAAATGATAATTATACAAAAAATACAAGTATAATTATTTTCAATTCAAACTTTTTCTTTATTTGGTTGTTAAGATTATTTCAATTGAAGATACATTATGAGTTCTACCATCCTCATTAGTTAAGCTTTCCGTGTCGATTTTTATCTCTTTTATCGTCGCATCTGTAACAAATCTATTTCGTACAATTTCAGCGGTATCAACCGCTCGGCTAATCGATCTACCTCTTGCTTTAATGATTACTTCGTTTGCATCATCTCTTTTAAACTCTGTTACTACCGCAAGTACATAGCTCATTGGAGGTTTGCTACCAACAAATATTGTATTTTCATCTTTTTTGTCTTTTACCGTTTTTTTTGTCATATTTTTCTACCTTTTCGTTTTTTTTGATTCTATTTGGTAATAATCTGAATCCTATTATTGGTTAACAACAATAGTTTAGAGCATTATATAGCTTCTTTACGTTAATTGCTTCTGAAATCCTTTCTGAATCTTCAGTATAACATATCTACATTATTCTTTTATCTTTAATGATGGTAAGTTTTCGATAATTAGTAATGATTATATTCCGACAACATTTTAATCGTTTAATTTGAACTTCACTTTTTATTTTAAAAAGAAAGTATTAAAACTAATACGCAATCAGGTTTTATTATTAGAATCGAAAAATCAAGGAACCATTATTGTAGATTTGTCAATTAATATGGTTTGGATTTTTTAATTCTAAAAGAAACTTGTAGGAGTAAACATAATGGAAGGAACTATTAAATGGTATAATGCCCGAAAAGGCTTCGGTTTTATTGAAGTCGAAGAAGGAGAGGATGTATTTATACATCAAACACAAGTCCCACAGGGGACCCGTCTTAACGAAGGAGATAAAGTATCTTTTGATGTTGAAGAAGGGGAAAAGGGACCTCAAGCAACAAATCTTAAGAAAATGGAATAGTCAAGTCATCATAACTTCTTAATTCTTTTTTTCTTTTTATTCAAGAAACTCCGTCTTCTTTCATTCATTTCTCGTATTCTTTTATCCACATGATCTTGGAAATTTGATGTCATATCATAAACCTCCCCGAGTATGATACTAAAAGGATTTTTTATCATTTATACTTTTGTTGTAGGTACTGATGCAGATAAGGATATTTTTTACAGTTCATTCAATTTATGTTCAAGTTCCTGAATCTCGTGTCTTAACTTTTCGTGATTCTTATGGAAATTTTTTTCATGTTTCTTGAATTCTTTGTCTGTCATCTCATGATGGTTGTATTTCTCCTGTGTCTCTTTAAAATCACGATTTTGTCTTGCTCGTAATGAGTTCAAGTCCTTGATTTTCTCAAGAATTTTTTCACGATTCATCTGTCTATCACTTCATTTCTTATCTTTTCCTTTATCCAACTTATATAAATTCTTCCACATCTTTTTAATACGTGTCCCAAAAGTCATCTTTTTCTCCATCTTTTTTTCATTATCGTCTATTGCTTAATAACAGTATGCGTTATCGTGAAAATTTTTTTATCGATATTTTAAACTTAACATAGCTAACAGTAGACATAAATCTTATTATGACGGTGATTTTGAGATGTTAGAAATGGTATATGAGCATTGTAAAATATGGCATAAGGATATTGGGTATCATCAAATTCAGCAAATGAAGTATAATTATGAATAGCTATGAGTCAGCAAAATATTAGATTTATCCAAGAATACCATCCATCTATTGATGATAAAGAAAACAAAGCATATTGTGGATTAAACTTATCGAATAATATGAAATATATGATAGCAAGTTTTTATCATTAATATTATAATTTTTTTACGTGTAAAAAAATTTGCCCTCATATCCCTAATAAAATATTATGTTTCATTGAGGATTCAATCTTTACATCATAGATAGTACTGGGGTGTTATTTCTAAATAAAGTAATAGATTGCTTAAAGGAATTTTCAATTTTATTTTTAAAATCATAGACCGGATATTTCAAAAAAAATTATCAGAATTACTTTGGAAAAAAGGACATGAAGTATGGTAAAACTACATATAGCCCTGAAATGCTAATTTTAAGTAAAATTTTTTATTGATTTTGCTCTATGGTATTTATCTCAATTTTACCGGTGAAAAATACTTGATTTTTCGCCTGTAATCTTAGTTAAATCGAAACTGATTTAGACAATTAATTTGTTAACTAATGCAACCATCCTCTTCAATTGTGTCGGTTAGAATACAAAATCCTATATAGGGTCAAATATATAATAGAAATTGGAAGAAGGGATATTAATGGTATATGAAGAAGACGAGTATAAAGGAAATAAGCTAGTTGTGCTAAAAAGAAACGAAGATGAT
Organism: uncultured Thermoplasmatales archaeon; assembly: GCA_964581795.1. Taxonomy (GTDB): domain Archaea; phylum Thermoplasmatota; class E2; order DHVEG-1; family DHVEG-1; genus EX4572-165. Next base: position 6,217 of record CAZOPW010000068.1, read on the forward strand.
AATTATCCCTTCAGGTTTGGATATAGTAAAGCATTATTGATTTTGGAACACATTGAGGACATCAAAAAATTCGTCAAAGAGAACAAACCTAAAGAGTAACAATCTTCAATGAAACTGAAGAAACCATAATCCAAAATTAAAAGAGATTTTATCTCAAATTTACCGATAAAAAAAATGCAGGGGACGAGATTTGAACTCGCGGACCTCTACAGGACAAGGCCCTCAACCTTGCGCCGTTGGCCATGCTTGGCTACCCCTGCAAAATGATAAACACTTGCATCTGATGTTTTAGGCTACATCCTAGAGACCATATATATTTTTTTCTGGTTCATTACACAAGATTTGCATCCATCCCAATTAATTCACTAATCTCCTTATGTAATTTTACAAGTTGCTTTGCATAATCTTTCTTACCCTCATTTAAAGCGCGTTCAACTTCTACTTCAATATCTTGGTGAATGCAATCATCTATTAAATTATCTGCATGGCACACTATTTTTTCTTCAAGTGTTTGTGGCATATAATTCTTACATGGAAGACCAAGAGACTTTGCAACTGAAGGTGTTAATCCTGCACCAATATGATGTTCTATGATACCAACGATCTCTTTTGATAATCCAAGTTTCTTTGCAATACGCGCACCTACAACAGCGTGATCAATTCCATGGGTTCGAGATCTTCCAATATCATGAAGTAATGCTCCGGCCTCTACTAATTGTTGATTTGCCTGTGTTTTTTTTGCGATTCGCATGGCCTTTTCTCGTACCGCCTTACTATGACAGATTACCTCTTCCGAACATCCCTGTTGTTTTAGTATGTTTAAACACTCTTCAGCAGAGGGAATTTGGTCAATCTTTGTTTTGTTCATCAGTACTCTCCACTTTTTTTCCATGTTTTGAAGGAATAATCGTCATTTCACCATCAAATATATTCTGTTCCCATGTACTCTTAGTCAATCGATCTAAGAAAACAGCCACTGCTGCAACTTCAGAATGAGGTTGGTTTCCAACAGATACATTAATGTCTGCTAATTCGTAATAATCTGGAGGAACTTTCTCTGCTCCTACAATAACAAGAATGTCTTTTTTTACATTTAAAAATTTTATTGAATTTGATAATGTTTCCCCATACATTGTTAAGTGAACAATTTGACCATTCCATTCTTTGATAATTTTCTTTGGTGAAACCCCTGTTTTTATCAAAAATGATCCGCCAAAATTTTTACAGACCCTCTGGATAGTTTCTTCAATTTTCACATCGTGTGTGTCAATGTAGATTGCATCAGCTCCAAATGCCCTGGCGACTAAAGCAACATGAGTGGTAATTCTTTTGTCCCGGAATGGACGATGACCGATACGTAAAATTACAATCATAAAATCACTTTATAAAACGAGTCAATGAGAAAGTAAATCAACCGTCTTCTTGTTATTTTTGTTTTCTTGGTTTGAATCCCTCACTGAATGTTCCATCCATATTTTGAACAAGGACAGTTGCATCTTTTTCTAATGCAATCTTTCTAGCATTTTGTATAGCTCCAAGTTTTGTTCGATGATGGCTAAAAATCTTATAGTGACTTCGCACTGCCCAATCTCCCTTTACCTGTCCAGGTTGAGGTTTACTTACGACATAAATAACATTAGGTTTTTTTCGAGTGGGTTTGGATGTTGTTACTGATTTCTTCTTTTTTTCAATTAATAAATCTACTTTTTTTTCAATATTTCCATTTTCCACATTTTTTTCTTTATCAATGTCATCAATGTCTGACTCTACTGACTGAACATCTGTAAATAACAATTTATGATCATATCGAGGTTTTGAAAACTGTTGAGCTGGTCTGTCTGAGTATAATGTTTCATGATATTCTACGACATCAGATTGAGGATTGTTCTGTTGTTCAACTGATGTATTTTTTTCATTAATTGATGTGTTTGGTGAACCCTTTTTAGGCTTTTTTTTGAATGAGGAAAAAAGATTAGTGAGGAAGTTTTTTTTCATATGAACAAATCCTTGATTCTAAGAGTATTACCAATAATAAACATTTTTAAGGTTGATAAAGGTTTCTTCAATTAAAAAATATACCAAGGGGTCGAAAAACATTTATCTAACAGGTTTATTCATGACCTATCATAATTTAATATGGGCTTATGGTCTAGTGGTTATGACGTCGCCTTCACACGGCGGAGGTCTCCGGTTCAAATCCGGATAAGCCCATTTTCCAAACAGGTAGAGAAACTTCCAATTGATCCTTTTTACTTTGCTTTTCTATCGCTCTATTAAAGTTTTTTTAGGATTCTCTCAGGAATTTGAAAATAATTAATAGTTCCCATTTTTTCATACTTTCTAGTTTTTTCAATTCTTCTTTAGACTTCTTGTTTATAATTAATTGATGTCAAAGGTTTTTATACAATATTTTCCTTGAATTTTGGAGGGAGGTAGGGGATATATGAAAAAAAATAGTTCCACTATTACAATAGTTTAGTATATCCCCTATAATATGCTGTATATTACATTTATTTAAATGTATTTTCGTTCAATTGAATGTAGTTCATTTTTTGATTAAAATTATTCAATTTTTTCCTAATATTATTCATAATTAAGATTTTTAAACTTAGAATAAATCAAAAAGTACATTAACGCCTGTTATTTTATTATTTTTGTACGGATGGGTACAGTGATGGAAGATTGATCCAACTACACTCGACACACTGAATCCTGGGACTTTGGGATGAAAGGAAATCTTGTTAATTGGGACAAACTAATGAATTTTCCATCCCTCATTCTTCCATCACAGAAGAAAATAATAAGCTATGCTTTTATGACTCTATCAATATCCTATCTGAATTAACCTGGGCAAGGCCACCTGATTTCAATCGATCCCATTTTTTAATAATTGAAGTATTTTAAATTATATTGCTTAATAAAATTAGTGATTTATGTTATCTTTATTTATATAATAAATATTTTTTGACTATTTAA
>CAZOPW010000069.1:0-8112 GCA_964581795.1 uncultured Thermoplasmatales archaeon
AAGGGGTCTTATTATGCTGATTTTCAACAAAACAAAACCGTCCCTCGCTTTAATATTGTTAGATCACATCTTTTTTTTATAAGTTTGAACAAGGGAAAGAAAATACTGGTGAATACGAGTATCATTTGATAATTCTGGATGAAAGGTTAATGCGACACAATTATCTTGCCGAACCATAACTGGTTTCTGTGCTGCATCAAACGAAAGAACCTCTATTGATTCACCCCATACTTTTTTAATCACTGGAGCACGTATAAACACTGCTGGGAATAACAAATCAGTATTATCTGAGCTCATTGAGGAAATATTAATATTTTGTTCAAATGATTCTTTTTGTCTACCATACGCATTCCGTTGAACTTGCATATCCATTAAACCAAGAACGTTAACATCTTTTGTAGTATTAACAAGATCAGATGAAAGTAAAATACATCCAGCACAGGTCCCCATGATAACAAGAGATTTTTCAAAAGCTCTCTTTTGAAGTTCAGAAAACAATCCTGAGGATGTTAAAACTCGAGATATCGTCGTACTTTCACCACCAGGAAGAATAACTCCATCACAATCAGAAATCGAATCAGATGGTTTTATTACGCGAACGGTACCATATAAAGATAAATCTGAAAACACTTGTTTCATCATTGTCACGTGCTCAGAAACCGCACCCTGGATACCGATAACACTAATCGTTAATGGTTCAGTTACCATCCTCTCTCCTGCAACCGCTGTTCATCAGGAATATCATCGATGTTAATCCCAACCATTGCTTCACCAAGATTTTTACTTACTTCAGCAATAACGTTAGGTTCATCATAATGAGCAACTGCTTCAACAATTGCTTTAGCCCGTTGTTTTGGATTCCCTGACTTAAAAATACCTGAACCAACAAACACACCATCACTACCCAATTTCATCATCAAAGCAGCATCTGCAGGAGTAGCAATTCCACCAGCTGCAAAGTTTACTACTGGCAACCGTTGCAGTTTTTTAATTTCTTCAAGAACAGAAAGAATATTTTTTATTACATCATCGTACGTAAAATTTGCAAAGACAAGACTTTCTTGGCTGGGTTCAGCATTCGTTAACGTCTCATACGCACTAACATAACTTTTTGCATACGTTTCAGAAAGATCAGTAAGATACCCGGTGTCTACATCCTTAAGTAAGGTGATCATACGAGTAACCATTCGTTGATGACGAACAGCTTCAATGATATTACCCGTTCCAGCTTCACCTTTTGTTCGAATCATCGCGGCTCCCTCCCAAATACGTCGAACTGCTTCACCAAGATTCCGACAGCCGCAGACGAATGGAATCGTGAAATCATGCTTATTAATATGATAAAACGGGTCTGCAGGGGTTAACACTTCAGATTCATCGATCATATCCACTCCAAGTGTCTCTAATGCTTCTGCTTCAGCAAAATGGCCAATACGAGCTTTTGCCATAACAGGTATAGAAACAGAATCAATGATATCATTAATAATTGAAGGATCAGCCATGCGTGCTACACCACCATCCTTTCGAATATCTGCAGGAACCCGTTCGAGAGCCATCACAGCAACAGCACCAGCATCCTCTGCGATTTTTGCCTGCTCTACATTAGTGACATCCATGACCACGCCACCTTTTTGCATTTGAGCAAATCCTTTTTTTAACAAAGTTGTACCATGTCGTAATTTAGAAATATCTACTTTTTTCATAATGCCTTCCCCACACAGTTCTCATGGGTAAAAAACCAATAACAATAACTCCTTATTAAGAACTGTGGTTTTACCCTTTCAAAAAAAAGAAAATAATATAATCAAACGGATATCCTTTTTCAGTTTGACTAGTTAGAAATCATCACGTAATACTTCTAATATCTCCTTTCCAAATGGTGTAATCCCATATAATTTAATGTCTTTACCCCCCTCTTTTAACTCAACAATGTTTAAAGATAATAACGACTCCTCTACACGATAACGAGATTCCATCCCACGAATCGCACCGATCACATTTGTTGGAGTTGTTTTCACATGATGAGCAATTTCAGAGGTGTAACTTGAACTTGGGCTAATATCGAAAAGGTACTTCGCGATTTTTCGCCGTACACTGCTTCGTCGAAGAGCCCGAATAACTAACGGCCGCTTGGACTCAACAGAATCCTCATTATATCTTTCTTCCTGCATCCCATCCATAGTGTCTTCAACATTTCCTAATGCGGTTCTTGTTTATAAAATACTCGATTTATTTTCTAATCCTTGCATATGTACGTGATTATGCATCCACTATAAAATCCGTTCAATGTTTTCCAAAATAAGGCCTTGATCAGTAATTTCGTATCGAGCAGTCCCGATTTTTTTAGCATAATTTCTAATTTTTTTAACAGAAAGTAAACGTTCAAAACTCGTTCCTTTCCGAATAACATCAAGTTCCAAAATACAATCAGCTAATGATTCAAGATTCCGTTCAATTTGAGTCCCATGGATACCACGAGTTAAAATCAAAATTAAAGCTCCTTTTTGTTGAGATACATTAACTTTACCTGCTTTCATCGTATATAACACATCATTCATTTGATATCGGTCTATAAAAAAATCAAGATTATTAACAATGATTTTTTTATTGCCTTCCTCCAAAAGATGATGAGATAAAACTGCTAAGTAATCTTCTTCACCTACATATTGAGAAGGAAGTCCTTGAGATCCCTCCTTAATCAATTCCTTTATTTTCATCTTGGATCGTTGTTGATGCACAGAAATCCTTTTAGATTCACCTTCTCGAACATAATCAAGATGTCTTTGAGCAATATCTTCAAATAATATATGATCTGTTTCCCAGGAAAAAGAATGCATTGTATCAATAATTTCATTTGTTGTTTCTTCAGTGGTAATATAAATTGGATCATCAGCTGTTGCTAATTGTTTAGTAAAAATTTCAATATTAGTTCCAGGAATTGCAGAAATCAATGTGGTAAAACCCTTTTGCAAACCACCGCCAAGAAGATTATCTAATTTTTGAATTCCAGTACTCATAAATTCTCGCTGCATTGAACCAAATCCACTTGAATTATTTTCTTTATATTCACTAATAATTTCGGACATAAGACTTAAATAAAACTTTCCTTCACCTTAATGATCTTTTCATTTTTTAAATACAACATTTTACTCATGTATTCATTCATTTCTTCATCTAAACATAAAGAAATCGTATGCGTATTATAAAGATTTAAATTATTCAACAAATGACTAAAAAACTCAGTTACAAGTAACCCATCATTATATAAACTCAACGTGCTCAGGGCATCCAAAATAACCAACGGTTGTTGATCACCTGTATTTTTCACGTTATTAACAATCAATAAAATTAATTGTTCAAGTTGAGATGGACTATCTAAAAAATGACATTGCTCATCATCAGTTTGAATGCCTGCTGCTCTACTAACACAATCAATGAACGTAATTGAACTCTGTGTAATCAAATCATTAAATTGGCGTTTCAGTAAATGATATGGTTTCGTGATTGTTACATACACTATTGGTCTATCTGGTTGAGATCCAATAAAATCAAATAACGCCTGGGTCAACTCATTATAGTTATTACTAGGAAGTACCATACCAACTGTCTGATATGAATTAGCAGCGGTTGCAATGCGATCTTTTAATCCTTCAATTAATGAACTTTCCATCTTTGATTCACCTCGTTGATTTTAGCAAAGGAGTTATTTCAACACCATATTTAGAAGAGATCGAAACTGCAACTTTACTTCTGCTATGCGCTGTTCCTCTCATCTTAATAAGTTGTAATGTTCGAATAAGATCTCCTTTCCGATCAACATCTCCTAAATACATAATCCCATCAGCAATGAATTCTTCAATGCCATACTTTGAATACTGAAAATGACCTTGCCGTGCCGGAGGGACTTCACTAGTTAGAATAGTTGTACACCCCATTGCTGCTAGAGACGAACCAAGTTTAAAAATAAAATCACGAATCATTTCATTTGTTTTCAATCGATAACATAACGCCGTAATAGAATCAATTACTAATCGCTTTACCTGCAATTCATCAGCGATATCCTTTAACACATCTAAAAGAGCACTCGCATCTTCAACAGAGTATTTTTCTGCATCAAGTCCTAGACGTTCACTAATAATACGTAAATCAATAATATTTACATTTCCTTGTTCGATCATTTGTTTATCGTAAAAAGAAAAATTTTCCATGTTTTTTGTTAACTTAAATAATGGTTCAGTGATAGTGAAAAACACACCACGCTCACCCATTTTTGCTCCATTTGCTAAAAACTGCATACTTAAAGTTGTTTTTCCCGATCCACTACTTCCCACCATTAACACGGTGTTTCCACTAGGAATTCCACCACCGAGTTTCAAATCCAATTCATCAATACCTGTTTTACAAAATTCATCGTTACACTGAGTATATGACGTATTTTGCCCAGATGTATGCACAACATCCTCATTTTGGTATGCAGTCATCTTTAATCATCCCAACCTTTCCTATAATATCAAATATGTATGACATAGCTAGATATAAACCTTAAGGTAAAAATATTTTATATATCTATTAAAAAATAAAAAAAGGAATTTAGTTCCTGTTTTCAATCTATCAATTTGATACGATGCGGAAATTATTATTTAGACAAAATTCTTTTTCTCCATTTTCCAATAATAAAAATATTACTTCACCTTTTTACCAACCAACTGTTTTAAAATATTTTTTGCTTCACTAGTTGAAATTTGTTTAAAAGAGAATTTGGCTTTACCTGAGGACCATACAATTTTTAATTCATGTGGGCTTGATTTTTCATCTTCAATAATTTGACCAGATTTAATTCTAATTTTTTTGATTTCAGGTTCAGAAATAAAATAATTACCTTCTGTTTCATTAATGATTTCTTCTTTTCCCATTGCTCGATATCTTTCATGAAAGGTTGCACGACTAGCCATTTGGTTTCCAATTCGTGCAAGGTATCCATCACCTCTCTCTTTTGACTCGTTATTTGTTTTTCTCATCTCTTCTTTTAACATTTTATTTGTTAATTGGGCAACGATGATTCCTTTATCTGTAACGATTAAAGTATATGCTTTCGTCCCAAGAAATCCGCTTTGAACGTTTGGAATAAATCCAAGTATGTTTTCTTCAGTCATGAACAAATACAAAATAGAATTTCAAATTTAATAATTTCGAAAAATAAAACAGTGAGGATATTTGTTAATGATAAAAGTAATAAAACTCATATTAATACCACTTTTGAAAAATGTCTGTTTATATCTTAACAAAATAATATGATACACCGTTAATTACAGAATAGATGAAAGCATATAATTAAATTATAACTATATCAATCATAGAAAAAACATGAATTTAATCAACACCATCTTTATTGCATTTGGATTAGCAATGGATGCTTTTGCTGTATCCATAACAAGTGGATTGACCATAAAAAACCTTAAGATAAAGCATGCTTTTAGGATTGCATTCTTCTTTGGGTTATTTCAAGCAATCATGCCAATAATCGGATGGTTTTCAGGTTTAAACATTAAAGATTTCATCGTGAGTATAGATCATTGGATTGCTTTTATCCTCCTGAGTTTCATTGGATGTAAAATGATTTACGAATCCACAAAAATTGAATCAGAAGAAATAAAAACAAATCCTCTTCACTTTCATACATTGCTACTGCTTTCTATTGCCACAAGTATTGATGCGCTTGCTGTGGGAATTAGTTTTGCATTTTTGCAAATTTCAATCATTACTCCAATCATCATAATTGGTGTTGTTACGTTTATCCTTTCGTTCATTGGTGTTTTCATTGGAGATGTAAAAGGACATTTATTCCAAGGTAAAATCGAGATTCTAGGTGGTATTATCTTAATTGGAATAGGATTAAAAATTCTAATTGAACATCTCTATTTAAGTTAACGTTAACAAAAAAATAAATAAAAACTTCAATATTAAGAAAATCTATTTAAAAAAAGCTATGTAATGTCTTAGTATATATTATTGATAAAATCATTTTTTTCTTTATCAACATTTAAAAAGAATAGAAAAAGAAAAAATGGATTTATTTTATTTAAATTGAAAATAATCTTTGAAACAACGGTAAAAGGTAAGTGCAATCATGAAATAAAGATTTAATAAATTTCATGAAAGGAGTCTGAATTATTTTGTTTTTCGGAGTTGTTAGAGAAACATGTATTGAATCATTGTCATTGTAATCATATACATTCACTATTCTGATTTCTCCATCAAATGTTTTTTCTTTTTCTTCTGGAGCAATTACTGATACTTCTATTGTAATCGGTCCATCCTCCGGAAACACATCATTTCCTTCAGAAGGATTAAATTCCCAAGATCCCCAGTTTGGATATTCAACTATTTTCCAACTTAACAAGGAGTTTGAATCTCCATTATTTTTTAAAATGAAGGTTTCTGTTATCGTATCTCCGGGTGTTATGTCTGTCAAGGTGATTCCTCCAGAACATTCTAAATCTGGTTGTGGAATCTTAATATTTTCATCTCCCATGAAAACAACTGCTGGTGCAATTGTAGGATATTCGGCAGTAGCCTTATCAAAAGATTCTTTGATAGTTAATCCTTTGCTCATATTTTCAAACATACTGTTTTGCCATGGATATTCATATTCCCATCCTGGACATACTTCCATATGGTCAAAGCCTATAGTGACTGTGTCTGTCGTTATTCCTTTCCTAAATTCATAAGAAAATGTGCCTGGACCAGTAGTGGTCATACTCTGGCAAGTACCTATAAATGCAAAAGTGATAGCATCTCTGTTATTCATATCATCATTTAGATTAGATGAATAATAATAGCTTCCTTCACTGTCTGCTTGAAAAAAATTTTGATTTCCGTGAGCCATCACGTAAAAATAATCCATATTTGAATTACTCACATATGATGATATTGTGGATGGAGTTGGCAATGAGAGACCGACTGTTGAAGTAGTCCATTGTTGAAACCATGAATCAGCATTCTCCCGAAATCCTTTATAATTATCTGGATCACTTTGCATAACCCAACCGGATACAGTAAAACCTTCTGATGGTGCAGGAATCCCTTTTCCTATTTCACATCCATTTTGATCATAGAGTAATGTTGTTCCATCATGATATCTGACTTCCCAACAACAAAAAGGATATTCTTGCTGAGTATTTATAGTATAAAAGGGTGAAGTATCAGTTTTTTCTAAAAAGCATATCTTTTTTTTCCAAAAATAATTGCTCGGCTCGAATTCATCTTTTAATTTATTATTAAATGGTGATTCAATCGATGTCCATTTATTTTTATACTTAAGAATCTCCCCATTTTGTTTATCCAAATGTAATAAAATGTAATCGCCCTTTATAGTAATATTGTTGATTGAATGTTCCCAATATTTTACGTTTATCTCTCCAATTTCATTTTCTGCCAATAAAACCTTGTTTTTTGTTTTTTGAATTTCTGTAATTATTTCTTTTGTAGTTTCATTATTTTCAAAAGTTGTATTAAACTTAGTACTATCGCCTAATGCTGATTGAATAAGCACAGTCAGCAATAATGATGATACTAAAATTCCAATTAGTTTCTTTTTCATTTTTTTACCTCCCAATAAGTATCTCTCCACAATTAGATACAAATTCCAATAAATATAATAGTAAATAAACTATATTAATATATGTATGTCTTTATATGAATATTTTTATTACGAATGTTTCAATTTATACTTTTTATTTAATTTGAATACTTTCATGAAATAATTATTATGACCCTGTGACAAAAAATTATCAGTTAAATCAATCGGAAAAAACTCAAAATAATATAAATTTTAATATGAATATTAAAATGAATATGCAGGGGAAGGGATTTGTACCCATTTTCACCGGTGAATTTGTAATTTTTAAGGAGAGATACAAAAATATTGATCGTGAGCAGTCTTTTCTATTTTTTTTCGGGATTGTATTATGTTTTAAATCAATCTTGAAAAATCATCATAAACGTTTTTTCTGTGTCCAATGTATAATACAGTGACCTGTTCTTCATGGATATCTAATTCATAAATAACGCGATATTCACCTATTCGTAATCGGTAAAAATCTGAATGTTTCA
>CAZOPW010000070.1:0-7930 GCA_964581795.1 uncultured Thermoplasmatales archaeon
AGCCATTCAACTACCAGCCTTCCCTTCCGAGAGTATATAAAGAGTATTTAAAAGGGTTTCGCCGAATATATGTCTTTTAGTCAAGTTGCGCTCATTTTCAATCTCGGAAATAAAAGTGCTTTGAATGAGCGAATCGTATGATTTATTGTTGATATAACAGTTCTTTTTATAGTTGTAAAATCGACATGAAATTTCCAAAGATGATTTTTTCACCAACAAACAGACCACTATCTTTTCGAACAATAATGTGGTCATCTGAGTTTAATACCATTATTTCAATCGGATTAAATGAGAAATAAATAATTAGCCCTGCTTTAAATTCAACATTATCTGAATCTGTTACTTTGTTATTTATTGAACCAAAAAGAAATGCGTTCTGGATTTTATATTTTTTATTAGCAATATTGTTAGATTCATCCTTTTCATCAAGAACATTATCAGAATCTACTATAACGCTTATTTCATCATCAAAGGACTCCTTATAGTTTAGTTCATATTCAGCAGATATTTGATCTATATCACCATTTTCAATATAATATGCAGTACACGTGTTTCCCGGATAATTATGCCATTTGTCAATTATAGTAGTTGTTTTTCCGACAAAATCTTCTTTTATTAATTCACCATCAGTTTGAGGCTCTCCTTTCCAAATTTGGGTTATTAAGTTCTTATTTGTTGGCGGATTTGCACCCATTGGATGGATAACTTCTCCTCGGAAATCAGAGTTTGGATCGTTTCCACCCATATGATCATAATTTTACTCCTCTATTCTTTTTTCTCCTATTTGCACCCAATCAAGTTTAATGTCGGGGCTATAATCCATTTGGTATGTACCTAAAAATAACGTGTGAGAACCAGCAGTTACTCCCACATCTCTTATAGTAACGATTTTCCAATGTTTTCCAGATGAAACACCAGGGACTGCGGGACTTGCAAGGTGATCGCCGTCTAACTCAACACGCCAGTCAACAGTGACATCGTCACAACATCGATAAGAGATGTCAACTGTTTCTGTTTCTGGATAGGTAAAATCCCATTCACACCAGCAGGATCTTCCAGTTGGTGAATACCATCCATGACCTGCTGCGGCTATGCATAATCCATAATTATGAACTTTTGTAGTTATGTTTATTGTATCTTCATCTGTAAATGTAACAAAAATTTCTGACCCATCTACGCCATAATCGTAATCATCCTGTTGAGGATACGAAAAATCATCAGTTATTATTATCTCATACTCGTTATTGAGATTATTGCCACTTATACTTGGAATAACACTTGCTCCAATAAATAATGTAACTACTACTAATACTATCATGAGTGGTCCTTTCATTTACACTTCCTCCAAATCAAAAAATTAATTTTGACAAATATATAAATTAAAACATTGACATTAATAATTTTTGATTAAAATTAATTCGAATAATTTTTTTTCGTGTTATTATATTTTTATTTATGACTATTAAAACATCTAATATCATTAAAAATATGTGTTTATCTAAGTACGATTGATCTTGAGTTTTAAAAATTCAGTATCATTATTTCAAACTGACTATTTAACACTAAATAGTTTTATACTTTGCATTAAAGACTTTCTAAATAATACAATTGAACGTATAAAAAAGCGGTCATCTCGATCAATTATGAAGGTATTTGGGTATGAATGATGAAGAATATCTAGAATCATTGGTCAAGGAGTATAGTTCAAAACAACGGAAGTCTCCTATCAGACGTATTGCCAATGAGATCTATGATTTTCTAGAACAATATCATATTGATTTAAATCCTATGGAACGAGAGAGACTTAGTTTGTATTTGGTTCATTATCGGGATAGTAAAAAAGCAGCAAATCATATTTATCCAATTCATCCTGGGTTTAAAAAAATACCAAATTGTAGAAAAAAAATTGCAAAAATTATCGAAGATGTTTCTGACAAATTTATTAATAACGATCTCAAAACGCAGAATCAAAGTATAGATGAAGAACTCAATCAAGCATTAGAAAAGAAAACTGTGTTTGAAAAGAATAATTCGTTTGATGTCTCTAGAAGAAATAAAAAAATGTCAAAAATCAGATCTTTTAATGATAGCAATGAATAATTGTTGATGTTTTTTTACCTATTTCCATACCCGGTCAATGTCTAAATCCTGGTTTTTCTTTTTTGTTTTCTCTTCACTTTTTGTTTTTTGCATATCATCGAGTAATCCACGGAATTCGTCTGTTCGATATTCAATGCGGTGTTCACAACTTGCCACTGCCAATTCTCCTCGTGTTTTTTCGATTAAACTTCGTGCAATATCTTGTTTTCGTTTTATAGGAATCAATGAAGAGGGGTAATCAAATCGAATGATGGCATCATAGATATTTTCCATTTTATGAAGATATGTTTGTCCTATTTCAGGAGTTCCTTGTAATACAGAATCAAGAGCTTTTCTTCGAAGTTCACCAACTACGTCACATAACCCTTTCAGATAAGCAGTATACGTTGTCTGAATGTCATCTGGATCAGGAAGATCTTCTTCATGTAAAATGTTATAGAAACATTGTGCCTCTACAAATTCTTGCGCTGCGTTTTCAACATATCCTCCGTTAAATAGATCCTGATGTTCTCTTGTTTCATCATACAATTCAGCGAGTTGAGCTGATGCTTTTTTCATGTGTTTTTCAGCTGTTTCATAGTCTTGCTGATGCATTCGTTGAATACTTTTACGGCAATGAATAATGATGGTGCGAGCGAGTCGTAATGTTTTTTCTCTTATGGAATCCTTGGTATCAATGTGTTGTTCGATTTTATCAATTATTCCTTCTAAATTATTCATTGCCGTCTCATTTCCTTTGTAGTTATTATATTTTACGAAAAATTTTTTTTTAGTTCATGTGTGCTTTATTCACCCAAAAATCAGGTGTTTTGTCATTCAGTACTTTCATAACTTGTTCAGCACATACGGTGCCTGCTCGAATTTGTCCTTCCTTTGTATTTGCTCCAAGATGAGGCGAGAACACAATATTGTCTAAGGATGTAAGTTTAGTGTTTTCTGGCGGTTCGTTTTCAAATACATCCAATGCTGCACCAGCGATTTCTTTATTTTTTAATGCATCATATAATGCTGATTCATCAACCGTTCCACCACGAGCACAGTTGATTAAGAATGCACTTGAGTTCATATGTGAAAGCATCGTCTTGTTAATAATATAATGTGTTTTTTCAGTGTGTGGAAGATGCAGTGAAACAATATCTGATTCTTTCATAACGTCTTCGATTTTCTCTTTTTTCGTGATCTTCTGTTTTGCTAATTCTTCCTTAGTAATAAAAGGATCAAAACCAATGATGTTCATTCCAAAAGCACGTGCGAGTTCGGCAGTTTTTTGGCCAATGTTTCCACAGCCAACAAGACCAAGTGTTTTCCCATGAAGTTCCGTTCCTTTTAGTTGTTTTTTAATCCATTGATTTTCTTTTATTGATTTATCTGCCTTTGTAAGATGCCGTGAAAGTGACAACATATGACCAATAGAAAGTTCTGCTACGCTTATTGTTGCACCAGTTGGAGCATTTACGACTTTTATTCCTAGACTTCCTGCTTTTTTTATATCGATGTTATCTACACCAATTCCTGCCCGACCAATGACTTTTAAAGAACCACCAGCTCCCTTTTGGACGATGTCTTCAGTTACTTTTGTTCTACTTCGAACCATCAATGCATCGTAATCTGCAATAGAATCTAAAAGAGTGTCATGATCCATTTCATCATATGTCACGTTGTGACCAGCATCTTCTAATAATTCTATGGCTTCTTCAGCCATTTTATCGGTAATAAGTATATTCATAGAGGTAACCCCCATGGGGAGTATCCTTCATCTTATAAAAAAAGTTATGCTAAATGATCCATCCGAAAATCAATACCTGGATATTCAGCTTCTTCACCGAGTTGTTCTTCAATTCGGATTAATTGATTATATTTTGCATTACGATCGCTTCTTGCAGGAGCTCCGGTTTTGATTTGTCCTGCACTTGTTCCAACAACAAGATCAGCGATGAACGCATCTTCTGTTTCTCCACTTCGATGACTCACCACTGCAGTCCATCCGGCATCATGAGCCATTTTTATCGCATTGAGTGTTTCAGTAACTGTTCCGATTTGATTGAGTTTGATGAGAACGGAGTTAGCTGCTCGTAGTTTAATTCCTTTTTTAATTCGCTTGGTGTTAGTTACAAAAAGGTCATCTCCAACGATTTGCACTTCAGTACCGATTTTATCAACAAGTTTTGGCCAGGTTTCCCAGTCATCTTCTGCTAAACCATCTTCTATGCTGATAATCGGATATTTATCACAAAGATTAACGTAGAAATCAACGAGTTCATCACCACTGTACTTCTTTTTTCCAATAGTATATGTTCCTTCTTCAAAAAATTCACTTGAAGCGGGATCTAATGCAATCTTCATCATTCCTTCATACCCAGCGTTTTCAACTGCTTTTAACATCAGTTCAAATCGGTCTTCAATGTTGTCTAGTTGCGCTGGTGCAAATCCACCTTCATCTCCGATTAAAACTCCTCCTGCCCCAAATTTTGCTTTAAGTAATTTTGCTAGGTGATGATACGTTTCTGAAACCATCCGTATTCCTTCAGAAAATGTTTTTGCACCAGTTGGCATCAACATGTGTTCTTGGATACTATTTTCTTGACCAGCGTGTTTACCGCCATTGATTACATTGCACATAGGTACTGGCATCATATGAGGAATAACACCAAATAATTCAGCGACATATGCATACACTGGAATATGTTTTGATGCTGCACCAGCTTTTGTAATGGCCATAGATACTGGAAGAATTGCATTTGCACCAAATTTTTCTTTATTCTCTGTTCCATCAAGTTTGAGCATGATATTATCTATTGTTTCCTGATGCTTACAATTCATTCCAATGAGTTTTGGGGCAATATCCTTGTTGACATTCTTAACTGCGGTTAAGGTTCCTTTTCCCATGTATCGTTTTTGTTCCTCATCCCGAAGTTCTAATGCTTCATGTTGACCTGCACTTGCACCACTAGGAGTCATCGCTCTGAAAATACCGTTTTCAGTTGTAACATCAACTTCTACAGTTGGGTTTCCTCTCGAATCTAGAACTTCACGTGCTTTAATCTTAGTGATTTCAGTCATTCTTTTCCTTTCCCCAGATGCACTGACTTCCATGCGTATGTTTTCTTTTCTAATAAAATTATTGAAAAAAAGTGCATATTACCTTAGATATTGTTGTTAAAATGGTTTTATCCATTATTCATAACTCTTCAAATTTCAAAATAGAAGTTTATTTGTTCTGGACAAGACAAAAAATTTGATTCATCTCAAAACAATACTATTTGTCTTTGAAAAGAAATGTTAAAGAAAGAATAATAAAAAATTAATCATTCTTAATTAATTTATCAATTTTATTAGAGATTTTATCATATGAAATATGGGTCAATGGTAACGTAAAGTAAATTGTAGTTCCTTTTCCTAATCCATCACTTTCCGCCCAAATGTGACCGTCATGTTTTTCTACAATTCTTCTACAAATAGCCATACCAAGGCCACTGCTCTCAATATTATGCCTGCTTTCATCAGCTTTGTAAAACTCGTTAAAAACCTGATTTAACTGTTCCTTTGTCATTCCTTTCCCATTGTCCTGAACTGATATAGTGATCATGTTATCTTTAACAAAGTCATCTATCACTATTGACCCATATGGATCACTGTATTTTACTGCATTAGAGAGTAAGTTATTGATTAACTCTTCAAATCGTAATACATCAACAGGAACGTTAGCTTTAGATGATATATTATTTGTCACCGCTATGTGTTTTTGTTTAAACAAGTAGGTATTCTGTTTGATAATTTTTTCAATGTGATCTTTAAGGTTTATTCTATCAAATTTCAACATGGTATTTGGAGAATTTAGTCGAGCTAATTCCAGTGTTTTTTTAACCAAATTTTTCATATATTCGACATTTCTCTGAATGACTTTCAAAATTTCTTTGTCCTTTTCACTCGTGATATGCTTATCGATAATGGGGAGAAGATTTATTAATGGGCCAAGTGGATTTTTGAGATCATGACCTAGTTGATGAATAAATTCATCCTTTTGTTTTAGTAATTGATTAATTTGTTCTGTTCGTTCTTCCACTTTCTTTTCAAGAGTGTTATTTAATTCTTGCAACTTCCGATGGGTTTCTTTTAAATCTGTTATATCAAGAAGCGACACAATTCTTGTTGATTCATTAATAAGCAAACCAATTTTTACATGAACTGTTTTAATATTACCTTTCTTATCAATTATATCACAATTATATTCTTTTGGAGCATTATCTTTTTTCTTAGTTCTCTTTTTATGATAATTAAACATTTTTTGTTTATATTCGTCAGTAACAAAATCATACCAGTGAAGATTATTTACTACTTCTTGCTTTGAAAAACCAGTTAATTTTTCGAATTCATTGTTTACTAAGGTGATTAATCCATCCTCACCAAATTTTCCCATGGCTGTAGCCGCGCTTTCAAAAACTGTTCGATATTTTATTTCACTTTCTTTTAAATTTTTTTCTGCTTTTTTTCGTTCAGTGATATCTCTTATTACGCAGATTAACCCGTTATATTTTCCTTTCTTTTTGAGAGGTGTAGCCCATACTTCAACTGGGAAAATGTGCCCATCTTTATGAATTGCATTTAATTCAACTTTTTCAACGTTTTTTCCTTTTTTTACCTTTTTTAATAAATCTAATGATTTTAGTAAAGATTCTTTGGTCATGTACTTTGTAAACATGGTTCCTTTTGATTCAGAGAATGAAATATTGAATATTCTTTCAGATTCTGGATTGGCATAGGTGATTTTACCAAGTTTATCAATTGTTAAAACTCCTTCTGGTAGTGTATCAGTTAATCGATTGTACTTTTCAGTAGTTCTTTGAAGTTGTGTTGTTGCTTCAGTAAGTTTTTTTTGTATAGTAAAATAATTAGAAATATTTGATCGATTAGTAGTTACCAAAGGTTCTGAAAGAAAAAACATGAAAAATATTAAGAGATTTCCAAGAAAAAATGCAAAAATCGAATTTGGACGATTGTATAAACTTAATGAAACACCACCCATGATATAACAGATATTTGTTAACAACATTGAAAAATTGAATGAATCTGGTTTTCTCATATTATTTAACAAGGAAATAAATATGATTTCTATACCAAGAATAATGGCTAGTATACTAGCATATTCTCCTGCAGGTAAAGGATTAAAAACAATTATTGGGAGAAAAATTAGAGATAAAATAAGAAAGGCTTTGAATATTTTTGTAAATTGTATATTTTTTAAATAGTGTTGATGGGTAGCAATTCCAATGGCAAATATTAGTGGATAAAATGTCCAATATTGTAAATTTAAAAAAATATCGGAAAAATTCAGATTAACAAAAAAAGAAATAAAAGCTTCATAAAAATGAGAATATGCAATAATGAAAAATGCAAATCCAAACATCAATTTCCGTTTATCCTTATCTAAATTATACCTATAAAAAAATAAAACACCTATTGCTATCTGAACTAAAGCTAGGATGAGCCAACCAATACTAATTATATTTAAATTACTCATTATTCCCATCCATTAATGGATTGATATTCGTTGCTATTCCAAAGTCCGTATCTGATTGAAACAATAAAATTGTTATAATCTTTTCTGTAATTTTTAAACTTAGTATTTCAATACAATTTTCATTTTATTAATCTATGAATCATTTAATGATCAATCACTTTTTCCAATAAAAAATGATATTTGGGTTTGAATGAAGATTCATTTATCTTTAAAATTATTTCTAATAAATCTTTTTTCTGTTTATCTTTAACCAATTGGGGCTTCATCCCGTAATTGAATGAAGTTAATTAAAATATTCAATGTTTTCTATCT
>CAZOPW010000071.1:0-7692 GCA_964581795.1 uncultured Thermoplasmatales archaeon
CTTAAAGATTTCTGCCGGTTGTTGCGACAGAGAAACACCATACTTCTTGTTTCTGGTTGTTGCCGTCACTTCATTCTAATCATAGGTTGAATCTAGTAACTGTACTATTTCAAATCATTCGATATATTCTTGTTATCCACGTAAACGTCACATACTAAGCGGTCAAAATCAACTTCCTTTATGTCCTTTAGTTCGGCCTGTTTGCCTTCGACCGCTGACTTCAATTGGACCTTGGCTTTCTCGTATCCCACTTCCCCTTCACGAGGGGCTTCGATGCCTGCCACCCGTACTTTGATGCCGCTCTGGCCTTCCCATCTCCACGGCGGGAATACTTCAAAAGTGTCCGCCGTAACTACCTTTGTCACCTTCCGTTCCATACTATCGGGCGTAAAAGCCCGTTGTACTTAAACTTTCAGACTGTTAGTTTTGGTCCGGTATTTGATTGATAGTTACAAGTTAAAAATTATTACATTCCACTAATAGAAAGAAAAGAAAAAAGGGTTTAGATAGTGGCCTTTCCGTGGAAAATTCCGACGATTTTTTCGATGAAAAATTGAGAGAAAAGGAATTGCTGATAACCACTAGATCATATCCGCTTTTGAATTGTTAATATGAAAAAGATATATTTTTCGTAAATTTAAACGTAACTGAAAACATTTGAATCCTTCCTTTTTTTGTGAATTTACACTTTATTGATGCGCCGCTCTATCAATTTTTTCTTTTAAAAATAAGAATTAATAACCTGTCAAAGGTAGTTTAGAAATATTGAATAATTTTGCATTATTAAAATGTAAACTTTTAATATCATATATCTCCTTTTATTTATGGAGTTGAATGTATGGGGAAAGATAATGTGTATGTTTTTAAGATAGCGCTAAAACATCGAAAAGGTCTTTGGCGTCGTATAGAAATTAAAGGAGATCAGACGTTAGGATCATTAGATTCTATGATACGAATGGCGTTTAATCATGACGATTTTGATCATCTTAGCGAATTTTTTCCGGGTACAGCATTCAAATCTAGAGGATATGGATACATTGAACCTGGAGGATATGGTAGCGGTGCAAAAAGACAGATTAATTCGCTTCATTTAAATGAAGGAGATTTACTTTCGTATGTTTACGATTTTGGTGATAATATTCAACATCTTATTAAATTAGAAAAAATTATTGAACCTGAAACTAACAATAAATATCCACGTATAATTGATCAGAATAAGCCACGATACAAATATTGTGAATCATGTAAAAGTCAAGGAAAAAAGAATGTTGCTACTTGGATTTGTATTACCTGTTCTGAAAAAGAATCCCGCGAGGTCCTATTATGCGAGAACTGCATAGGAAAGGATCATGACGATCATTTTGCAGATGAACTCATTTATTGAACAGAAAAGAAGGATAGTATCTATGATTTATGTGCTGATTTATCTAACTTAGTCGAATATGTTTTTTAAAAGACCACGGAGTTCATGTGGGACAAATGCAACCTTGTAGTTTCTCTCATTAAATTTCATTTTACCAACAAACAATAATGCTTTTTGCCTTAACTCCCCAATAGGCGACTCAAAAGGTTCTTCATTCCAGAAAAAACTAAACGTATCATCATACTTTTTCAACTTTCCATATTTTACCATACCATTATTTTGCATACAATATTGTAATATTTCCTTTGCCTCGTTTGATAATTGAAGAACAATCGAAAGTAAATCAGACCGGAGTTTTCTTTCAATATCTTTGATCTTTTCTTTCTTCAGATTTTGATTAACATGATAATGATCGCTCATCCAGTTGATCCACTGAATTGGATATTTTTTCATTATAGATTGAAAACTTGAAGATTTTTTCAATTGAATGTTCTCATATCTTTTTATTTGTTCATCTTCAAAAGCGTTCATAAGAACATCCGGATCTAGGATCAACGGAGATCTTTTTACTAAGAATATACCTGTGGTTCGATAAAATTTTCCAAAAGGATATATCCGACCGATAATCAGCATGTTCGTTGAAAGTAATTCACTATTTTTATCCCGTTCGACGGTATAGATCTTTCCGCTTATCATATCTTTTAACTTTACAATTTGGTTTTTAACCGAAAGCACCACAAACTCTGACCGGATCATGTTTCGCATCGTTTGAATGTTTTTTTTCATTTCAGAAGTGATTTCATTTGATTGTTCTGCAAATTCTTCAGCAATAGTCATTCCTGTTTCAGGAAGCGGTTTTTCGTAAAACAACCAGCTAAGGTAATTATTCCTCCACGATTCATCAGGTAAATCCCAATCTTTTTCTGGAAATTCATCAACATACTTGTTAAAAATTTCCTCAGCTCTATGAATATATTTTTCTGTTGCATAATCAAAAATTGCTTTGGGAATACTATATGTATCTATCATTAGAATACCTCAAATCTCATATTTATTCTTTGAATTTAATTGGTCTTAACACTAAGATTCATTTTTGGTAATTTTAGCTGCTTAGTTTCTATTTTCGCCTCACTCATCCTTAAAATAACCGGCAGCATTATTTTAATAAAAGAATCTCTAATCCGTTTTTATGTGTTTTCGCTCAATATTATGGTGGAAAACAAAACTTATCAAAAAAACGTTATTCATAAAAATAAAGAACTAATTTGATGATATAGTGCATTTAATATGTGTTGATATGTCTATGAAAACCATTTATGATATTAATAAAGAATCCATTATCAATCTGTTTAGTGATATCATATTTTTAAGAGGTGAAGAATACTATGAAGATGGACTTGTCACTTCTATTGAACCAATTGATGCATCCACACTTTCAGCAGTTGTACAAGGAAATCATGATTACGTAGTTTCAATATCACTAGACAATGATGGATATATTCTATGTGAATGTTCTTGTCCTTGTGATTTCAATTGTAAACATTCAGCAGCAACCCTCTTAAAATGGTTATCAGTAAAGAATAGAACAGACGTAAAACTCATAAAAACAAAAAGTGAAAAAAGAGAATCGATAAAGCAAATCTTAGCAAAGAAAAACAAAAAAGAACTTATCAATCTTATACAAATATTTCTGGAAAAGCACCCAGACTTAACTTCTTATGTAACGATTAATGCTTCTGAACTATCGATAAAAATAAGGCATCTTTTTTCCCAATTCTGGGAAGGATATAACGTAAAAAATCTTATTTCTCAACTTGAAACAATACTAGAAAGTATTCGTTACAATAAAACTCAATGGAATGCTCGATTATTTCAGGAAATGACAACTTGCACCAAATTGATGATTGCAAATCAAGAACAAGTTTATGATGAAGGCGAGCTATTCGTTTTTCTTAAAGAGTGGTTTTACACTTTAGGAGACGTTTTTTCAGAAATAGAATCTACCTCCTCAAAAAAAGAAGAATTCATTGAAACTCTTCTTCATTGGATGAAAGAAGATGAAGATGATTTGGGGTACTTAGTTCAGCAAGCTTTCACTGGCATGTGTAGAACCAAAGAAGACATTCAACTTATCCAAGGGAAAATACGCTCTTCAGATTTGATTGATTATTCATATCAGGATATAAAAACCAATTTTCTCCTTAAAGCCTATGATAAACTGAATATGCATGACGCATACATCAATACTGCATTGGAATCAGATTTTGAAAATAGAGCACTCGATAAATTAATGTCAATAAACAAATATGAAGAAGCTTTAAAACTCTGCGAAAAATCAAATAAGAATACTATAGAGCTGGAAATGAAACATACTGTAATACTAAAAAAATTAGATAGACGAAAAGAGTGGCAGCAGAGTCTTATGAGATTAATTCAAAAAACTGGTAGTACAAACTATGTCTCTCAATTAAAAAAAGGATCATCAAAAAAAGAATGGGAAAAATACCGGAAAAAACTCATAAATTACGGAAAAAGCAAAAGAATGGATGAATTTTTATCTCGATTTTATTACCATGAATCCGATTATAAAACTGCATATGATTATGCACAAAATCTAAGTGATGAAAGCTATTTGGAATTACTTGCTGAAAAATTACGTAAAACACATCCTTATCTTTCATGTAACATTTTTAAAAAACTTTGTTTTGATTACGTTTCCAAAGGGTCCGGATGGCCGTATAAAAAAGCAGGAAGAATACTTAAAACCATTAAAAAGATTGATAACAATGGCGAATTCTTTAAAAAAACAAAACAGCAATTAATCGATCAACATAAGAAAAAACACTCTCTTATGCAAATTATCAAAAAAATTTAGGATTTAGTATGAAGGGTTAAAAAATGACAAAGACATACTTCTGTAAAAAATGTGGTATACCTATTGGTGGGCATAATCAACTCCTGCATGCAGGTATGTGTGATGAATGCTTTTTTGAAACCTATTTTCCAGAAGAAATTGAAATCTTTGAAACTGATGCAACGAAACTACCATATCTCTGTGAACAAAGAGAGCTAGAAAACAATATTTTCATTAACTATTTGAAAGCTGATAAACTAAACAAGAGAAGATTTGCTAGTATTGTAAAGGAAGTGGCAAAAAAAATTGATTGCAAAACATGTGGAAATTGTTGTAAAACGATATCACCAGAAATTCGTGAAAAAGATATAAAACAAATATCACAATATTTAAAGATGACACCTGACGAATTCATTAACCAATATCTGACTCAAAACAAGGAAGGAATGTTTCGATTCAAAGAAACACCCTGTCCGTTTCTACAACAAAACAAATGTAAAATATACAACTTGAGGCCTGGAGATTGCAAAAAGTATCCACATCTTGATAAGAACATTTCCACCCGATGCATACAGTTTCTAGCAAATGCAGAGCTATGTCCTTTGGTTTATAACGTTTTGGAAAATACCAAAATCATTCTTTTTGAAGAAATCTATGATAATGAGTTTGAGCTGTTATTTCAACAAATTCATCACCAATCACTGTAATTTAAGCGAAATATTAATTAAAAAATCTATGGAAACAGCAAATTTGTATTGAGAACTTCAAAACGCGATTAATCTCCTTTAAAACAAATTGACATCAAGATACTTTTTTTCATTCAAAAATATCTACCAATAAAACCGGTCAAAGTCTATTTTTTCATGAAATCTTTTACTTTTACTTTCAAAACTGCGTTATGACCAATTATATTAAATAATATAAATAAGATTTTAATATTACAATAAAAGGGGAATCAACAATGAAAAAAATATTATCTTTGGCTATCATTTTTTGTTTTATCCTTGGAGGCCTAGGAGCTGCTGCAATACAACCAACGAAACAAATCGACGTTAAATCGATAAATTCTGAAATACGAATAAATGAAAATCAATTAAAGATAACTGAAGAAAAAAACGAATACCTTAAAATCTCATTAGAAGATGAACAATCATATTTGTTAAATCCTGGAAAACCAATCCTTCCAAAAAAAGTACAAACATTTGAATTACCTTTTGGAGCAACAAATATTAACGTTAAAGTTTCACCGATTCAAACCACTACAACATTCATAGAAAAGGAAATTAAACCATCACCTTCACCATTACCATTATCCTCAATTGAACATGTGCAAAATCCAATTAAAAAAGACTTTTCAATTTATGAAAGTACAAATCCTTATCCCTCTGATTCGTACAAGATTGATATTGGTGTGGGAATCAATGAAGATTTTGAACATGTAACTTTTGTCACCATACACTTTTATCCAATAAAATACACTCCCTCTGAAAATAAACTAACTATAACAGAGAAAGCAGATATTAAAATCACATTCACACAACCTGAAAATAATGTTCTTTTTGAAACCACAACCTATGATCTTGTTATAATCGCTCCAAATGCGTTTTCAGATGCATTACAACCACTTGTTGATCACAAGAATAGCTATGGTGTTAACACATTTATTAAGACTGTTGAAGATATTTATACAGAATATCCTGGTGTAGATAAAGCTGAACAAATTAAGTACTTTATTAAGGATGCAATTGAAGAATACAACATCAAATACGTTTTACTTGCGGGAGGATTAAAATCCACTCTCTATGCAAAACCAAGAGATAATAAAAATATTGGCGAGTCTGGTTGGCATGTCCCTGTTCGTTATTCAAATGTAAAAGTAGGTGGAGACCCTGGTTATCCGAGTGATCTCTACTATGCAGACATCTATAAGCAAGGAGGAGAATTTGAAACCTGGGATTATGATGGTGATGGAATCTTTGCTGAATGGCCAGATGACTCAGGTGCACCACGAGATATCGCTGATCTTAGACCTGATGTTGCCGTCGGTCGACTTGCAAGTTCAGATGCAAAAGAAATCAGTGAAGTAGTGAACAAAATTATTAATTACGAAACAACAACATATGGATCTGATTGGTTTGAAAAAATGGTGGTGTATTCTGGAGATGGATTCCTTGATCAATTTGATTTAGATATTCAATGGGATACGAATAATATACCTGACGGAGAGTATACGATTTGTGCACAAAGTTTTAATGATGAAGGAGAAAACGGCCCTGTCGATGAAATAACGGTTACTGTTGATAAATCAGTCGAGTCGGTGGTGACTTTTAATCATGATGATCATTTGAACCCGATTCTTGAAAATGGATATCCTGCACCACCAATTGCTGAAATCGTGTCTGTTTCAAAAGGTAACATTCTTGGGAACACTAACGTCACTTACACTCCTAACGAAGGAGAAGCATATTGTAACTCATTATTTTGGTGGGCAAATGTCTCGTATGTTAATGAAATTTTAACGATAAGAGGAAAAAGTTACGATCCGAAACCATATGGAAACATAACAAATATCAAAGTTTGGATAAAAAATTCAGATGGTGAAGAAGTGTTTTCAACTTGGAGAAATAATACGCCAATGTATTACGAAGGTGAATGGGTAACCGGTGAAAAATCACTAAATGGACGTGGTGGAGCACTTTATTATATGCCTGAAGATTTTGAAAAAGAGATTCTGTGGACGTCAAATGGGAAATTTACAGGTATGAAATCAGTGATGAATACTTTTGATAAAGGAAGCGGATTCGCGTTTTTCTCAGGTCATGGAAGCCCGGGATACTGGGGCGATCAAACTCCGGGAATACCAGGTAATCGAGGACCAGCCTCAGTTGATGGATTAGTTGTTTCAAATCTTCAATCATTACCACCATTTATCACAGATACTCCAATTTGGCCGATGAAAGCTTTAGAAAACACAGGTAAATTACCAATCACTGTAGTTGGAGGATGTCACAATAGTTTGTTTAATGTTTCACTGATTCCAGCCATGTTTCAATATTACAACCTTTTATTGTTTAAAAATAACAATTTCATGTGGACGTATTTTCAGGCAGTACCCCAGTGTTGGAGTTGGTATCTAGTACAACTTCCTAATACCGGTGCAATTGCTACCATGGGAAACACTGGTCTTGGTTGGGGTTGGGAAGGAGAATTCTGCACAATTGGAGCTGGCGACGGATGGATCAGTTCAGAATTTTTCAGACAATATGGTGAACATTATGGAGAAGAAGGCTTTGAAAAACTTGGGCAAGTTTACACTCAAACGCAAACAAGTTATGTG
Organism: uncultured Thermoplasmatales archaeon; assembly: GCA_964581795.1. GTDB lineage: Archaea > Thermoplasmatota > E2 > DHVEG-1 > DHVEG-1 > EX4572-165. The sequence continues at coordinate 7,555 of CAZOPW010000071.1, forward strand.
AACACTTTTAAAGATTTCACTCTTCCAGAAAGCTGGTGGTTACCAGATACTGGATGGGATGCAATTGATCAACAAGCAGTAGAACAATGGGTACTCCTAGGTGACCCAAGTCTTCAAATCGGTGGATACCAGTAATAT
>CAZOPW010000072.1:0-7661 GCA_964581795.1 uncultured Thermoplasmatales archaeon
AGTGCTATCACCAAAACCTCCATTCATGTATATATCGCCATCTATAGATGAAGCATTCGTTACCGTATTACCATATGATAAAATTTGTTTACTAGTGCTATCGGAGAGTTCAATGATTGTTTGTCCAAGATCTATTGGATTTGATCCAGCTAATAACGTGATTTCAGCGACAATTTTCGTGATTTCATTAGATGTATTATACCCTGAAACGGACATTACTTTTAAGCCGGAACTGGTTTCCGCTATTGTATCACTCCCGGTTTCTAATGCTTGCATTTCTAACTTCGTACTTGTTTGTACTAATACCGATGCTGCAATTCCTGCTACGAGAACTATAGCAATGAACACGATTAATGCTCCGATGCCGACAGCTGAATAATCATTATAGTGCAGGTTTTTTGAGTTGTTCATCCCAAATCCCAGTCCAAGTCTATATAGATTATAGAGGCTTTTTAAGTGTTGTTCGCAGCTACCCTGTTGACTGCGTATGTATACAATACTTCATGTTCATATGTAGATACAGTGGTTCATGCGAACAAGCGTTTTAAAAACAAATATTATTATTAGTATTGAGAAGAGAGGGAAGAAACCTATTGTTTTATTGGTATGATTTCCTAATCATCACCATCTGAATAGAACATCCCAAATCCCTGTTTCTTCCCTTCAATATCACTTTTTTGCATTTATTTAACAAAGAAAAACCTAATTTACAATTACAAGTTTTCAACGATTTTTTTTACAGTTAATTTCTATTTCTTTCTCATTTTTTGCATGTGGAAGTACTGTTATCATTTGCATTCTTTGCAGATAGATATATTTTGTTTTTCTCCTGTTTTGTTTCTTTAATAATCTTATTTTGAACAAAATATGTGACAAAACATATTTATAACATAACAATAATTTTTTATTAAGGAGGAAGTTAATGAAAAAAATACATTTTCGATCTAAAAAAGTAGTTAATTATCTTATCATTTTATTCATTTCAATATTACTAACAACTCCATCGATTCTTGGAAATACAAATTTTATGGACAAAAAGGAGAATACTCCATTTACATATCAACAATCAGGAGGATCAATTCTATGGGGTTGGTGGTGGCCAAATTTCCCTGCTCATTTCGAACCATTTTTTGATAGAACCGATGTGGCTGAATTTCATGGTGCGGCAACGGCACTGAGTGCTGCTGACTTCAATGATGATGGGTTACTTGATGTTGTTTTGAAATGGCATAATGGACCGTTTGATGAGGATTTTGAAGCAACGATTACTATCCTTTATAATAATGGCGATGGAACTGATTTTACAAGTGAAGATGTTTATTCTGTTGATTACACTCGAATTGAAGATTTAAATGCAGCAGATTATGATGGTGATGGAGATGTTGATTTATTATGTACATATTCTGGAGTTATAAATGGTGGAAAGGAAAATGGCACCGGATTTTTGCTGTTCAACAATGGAGAAAATGAATTTATTGGAAAGAAAAATGTTTTTTGTCACGAAGCTGATTCAGAAAATCATAGGTATAACCCACATGTAACGTCCGCTGATTTTGATAATGATGGAGATATTGATTTTCTAGTTGGTGACAATAGCGGTTTAGTTTCGTTTTATGTTAATGATGGTACTGGTAATTTCACTCATGTTTGTGATTCTGAATTTGATAATAAAAAAATCAGCTGGGGTTTAGATGCGGGTGATTTCAATGGTGATGGCTTTCTTGATTTCATTGTCACTGAAATGAATGATGACGATGAGATGGTAGGTTTTGTGTATGTGAAATATAATGATGGTTCATCATCTTGTTTTAATCATGATAATTATGCTCAAATCGTGGATTTAGCCGTATGGGAATACGAAAGTTTTCAAACAACTATGTTTCCTATTGCTTTTGGTTGTATCCGATCTCTTGATTATAATAATGATGGGTTAATGGATATTGTGTATGGTGGTCCAACTAATTTGTTTTTGTTCATTCAACAAGAAGATGGTGATTTTCTCCCAGTTACTGTTGCACGGTTTCTTGGTGTAAAAAATACACTTATCGGTGGTTTTCAATTAAATAGCCTGCATTCTGGAGGGATAACCGTTGGTGATTTTGATAATGATGGACAGATGGATGTTATGATCGGTGGAAGTCTTGCAAGAATCCAATGCCTCTATAATACTCATACATTGATTGATATTGTATATCCTGATCGTTCATGTGTCATCAAGAATAATGTGGTAACTCGTTATTACTTTCCATTTTATTTCCCGTTAAAGCATGCGACGGCCTTTGTATCTGGAGATATTACGATTAAAACAGAGGAATTAGAACCATTATCAAAAGTCGAGTTTTACTTGGATGATAAATTGGTGTTTACCGATGAAGAAAGTCCTTTTGAATGGGAGTGGAACGCGTTTTCCTTTGGAAGGCATACGGTGAAAGCAGTTGCTTTTGATCTTGATGGGATTGAATCGGGATTTGATGAATCGAGAATCTGGAAATTCCAATAAGTATTTTTTTTAATTGCATTTGACGATTTCACTGTAAAGAAAAATGTGTTTTAAAATATTGGTTTTCAATATTTTCCTCGTATTGAATGTGTTTTCTTTGGTCTTTTTTCATTCGGAACTACTATCTTCTTATCCATAAGAAGGATTCAATAATTGAGTATAATACCATTGAGGATAACGGCTGTTATGGATTAGAAACCGGGTATTGTACTGTTAATGCTAAATAATTAGTGGGATCATAGAAGTTGACCAAATGGCATTGGTTCCGGGAAGGATGGTGCTATTGATGACGAAGAAGTAGTTATTTATGAACCTTGGTTAAAGCGAATGATTAAAGTGAAATTATATAGTATTTTTTTATTTTCTATTTCAAAGATTCTAATTGTTAAATATTTCTTTTTCTTTTATTTTTGTCATTATCTGATTAATTCATTTTAAAAACCCATCATTTTTAAAAAATAATAACAAAAAATATAAATATATTAACATTCTTTGTTTTATATGGAGGATTTAATATGAAAAAGATAGCTATCCTTTTAATAGCTGTAATGATAGGAATATTTTTTTTACCAATGATTCCAGCAGAAATATATACAGAAGAACCAAGTCCTGCATTTAAGATATATCTCGGGAGCGCAATCTACTTTACAATGAATAATCAAATACAAATATATGTAAAAAACACTGGTAATGCACCCGCACATAATGTCACCCTAACTGAATTAAAAATGTCTTCGAACGGATTAATCGTTTACAACGATCGAGGTGCCGATTGGCATAACAACGAAAATATTGTACTCGAACCGGGCGATCAGATTAGTGGCCATCTTGCGACTACTGTTTTTGGTTTGGGAAGATTCACTGCGAACATGAATGTAACCTGTTCTGAATGTATTAATGGAACTGGTACGGGAAATGGGATTGTAATCGGCTTCCTTGTTTTCATACCATAAAAAAATTACTTATTTGATAATACAATCTCTGGAAATAACACATAACAAGGTATCACCAATATATCCCATGGTGGCATCATGATATGTTGGTATTATCCTCACGGTTGCATTCGTCATTCTTAGTAACTTCAGCGTTTCATCTTCTGGATTTTCATTATCACGTAATAAACCAAAGGTAATTCCTTTGGTGTGGTTAAGTTCATATTTGCTTGTATAGCCTGCATCATGGTGATTCTTTTCATCAAATGATCCAATCATGACGCAGATGCTGAACCAATAGTATTCTGAATCATTCTTTTGTTTCATTATTGGTCCTTCATCTTGTTTAGCAACTTTCATAGTTGCTGATGAAAATATTATTTGGAGTATTACAAATACGATTAGACAGTTTTTTCTATTCATATATATCAATAACGTGCTACACTATACCGTGTTATTGTTTAACACGTATTTAACTATTACTAAAGAGGTGTCTGTGTGGGAAGTTCTTTTTTCATTTCAAATACAGGAATGCCATAATAATTCCGAGTAGTCCCTGTTTTTTCAAATCCCTGATTTTTGTAAAATAAAACTGCATTTTCTAACCGATGGTACGTCTCTAATGTAATACACTTACATTTCATTAGAACAGCATACTTTTGAATCTCGCTGATAAAAAGATTGCCAACTCCTTTATTTTGACATGTTGGATCAACTGCCATACTGCATAAATATAATTCGTCTTTTTTCTTTTGAAGAGAAGCGGTACCAACTATTCTTCTGTTATCCTTAGCGATCAGAACGGTAAACTTTCTTTCCTGTATTCTTTTCTCTATATCAGATACTGACAGTACTGTTGCTTGATATGCTTTAGATGTATAATATTGAAAATAGGGATGAAATGCCTGTAATAGGATAGAATGAATTTTGTTAGCGTGTTTTATTTCCGCTTTTTCTATCAATATGTTTTCAATCAATGAATATGAAAAAGAATGATTTCACTGATTAACTCTTCGATAGAATATATTGTCCTTTTATTGGAGGGAGGTGAAAGGGAGTTGATCTTAGTAATAACTCTTTTTTTTAAGAACTCGCTTTCACCTCCCTCCAATTTGATATTAAATAAATGGTAGCTCAACTTATCTATACAAACCGTAATGTTTTTATTATTAACTTACTTTAATTTTTTAGATTTCGGAGGGAAATTGTATGGATAAAAAATATATTGCTGTTGGATTGGCGCTTTTGTTCCTTTTTGTAACTTTTAGTGGTTGTACAGATATGAATGTTGATGAAATAACTCAATTTTCAATAACAAAGTTTGAGGTAAAACCTACAGTAATAGATGAGGGAGAAACCGCTAATCTCTCATGGCTTGTTTTAAGTGCTCAAACTGTTTCCATTGATAATGGAATTGGAACTGTGAGTAATACGGGAACTAGAGTAATTCAACCATCTGAAACAACAACATACACCTTAACTGCCAGCAATAAAACAAAATCGCTTACTGCTACAACTCAGATTATTGTAAATGAGAAATCTGATAATGATGGTTCTGGAGATGAACAAGAGGAAACTCCTTCCTTGCAGTTAGTAAAAAATGATATTGATGATACTTTAACTGTTGCGTCAGCAGACCCTGGAGATTTACTTTGGTCAGATTTTGAGATAACGGGAGATTGCGATAGTTCAGGATTAGGAACTAATGTTATTGCTGGAGACACTATGACTGATTGCTCAGGAACAATTACGATAAGGCATATTCCGACAAATACACTGATTGGTACGTGGGATTTCAACTAGGATTTCAAGTTAATTGAGGCAAAGATTATCATTCAGATTTAAGTTTGCTAAAACTTAACCTCTTTCACTTTTTTCTCATTAATATTAAGGCCTTATTTGATTTCTTTATGTTAACCGCGTAAACTCAAAAGTTAACAGGAAAACTATTGGTTTTAATATATTTATATTAAGAGATTTGTTTTGAGTTATCCTCTGTTAAATCAATTTTATTCAAGTATTAGAATTTTTTAAAAACCAACTTATACTTGAAACCTTATATTGATTGATAGCCAAGAAAGGCTAAGGAGGTCGAAATTTTTTGACAAAACAGAAATCGAAGAGTGATAAGCAGGTCAACAAAAACAAGAAAGAAAAACTTCCACAGGTGCCAGAGAAATACCAAAAGTTGGCAAATCTTCAATACGTCCGCGATAATGAGGCCAGAGCAGAAATCATGGAGATGATAGATGAATTCCAGAAGATGGATGATTTGGTTTTACAGAAAACTGGTGGACACGATTTGAGTGTTCGCTATAAAGGTCGGCAAGTTGTCAAGATTTGTCCATTGAGTAAGGCATGGTCGGCATCTATCCAAGGTGGCAACATCCAGCGTTACACGAAAAAGCAAGTGCTTGAGAAAATGAGGCAAATAGTGAATAATGACTCACAAAAAGGCTCATCATCTAGAGAGGAAACTATCAAGCAGTTGGAGAAACGGATTAAGAATATGTCGAAGAAATCTAAAGGAATCTCACTTAAAGGTGTGGATATCACCAAGGATGTTGAATCGTGGATTAAAAAGCAAGGTTACTCAATTTATGATGGCCTGTTGCTCGTAAAATAATTTTTTTTGTTTGGTAAATAGTTTTATTTTAGAACAACATTCTTACAGTGTGATTTAATGGTTGATTTCATTTCCCCAAAGAAATCATTTCATTTTGATTGAAGATTTAGACCCGATGAATCTAAATCAATGGGATTTCTGGGTTTTTTCAAAGGAGAAGATAATCGATTTGTTGAACGGTAGAAAATCAATATCGGTATCTCAATTAGAAAAAGAGGATTATTTGCCCATCCCAATAGATGAAATAAAACGAAAAGTGACTTCATTATCTTGATTTCTCAAAAATAAATCTATCTTTTTCAGTATCGATTTGGACTTTTTTTTATTTTCTTTTCTTATGATTGAAATTATATTAATACTTAGGCTGTTGAAAAATTAGTTGGTTTCTTTGGTTTATTGTGTGTCAGCAGTGATTGCTGCTGAATTGCTTAGTGATTCTTTGTGTTTATGAATCACTTAATGGGAGTTTAAACACCATTCTGTGATCCGTTGTTTTCATACGTTCATAGTTATCACTCTTTTATTTTGAAGAGAATTCCTCTTCTTTTTCGCTTTTTTTACATCCATCTTCTGATGAATGATTTGATGCTTCGTGGTGAACAACCTGTTTTACTATTGAGATATGCGATGAGAAGCATGCCAATACTGATGAGATAGGTAATGAGTTTGAGTTGTGTTCTTCCTCTGATGTTCAATCGTTTCAGATCTAGATATGTTTTCAATCGGGAAAAGAATCGTTCTACACTGACTCTTTTCCGATATTTTTCTCGGAACCATGTGGGATACTGTGGTTTTATACGTGTTTTACTGACTTTGATAATTGGTTTCACCTTATCATGGAGGAGTATTTGTCTGATCTTGGATGAATCGTATCCTTTATCTGCAAGGAAGGATACAATTCGAAATCGTGTATCATACGTTTTCAATTGGGTGTATAATGGAGTAAATGCTTGTGAGTCATGAACATTTGCTTTAGTGAAAAAGAATGCTAAAGGTAATTCTGTTTTGGTGTCAACGATCACATGGATCTTATAGCCGTAGACATAACATTCGTTGATATGGTCCCATCCCCAACTTGCTTGTTTATCATCTGGTTTTGCTTCAATGATGGATCCGTCAATAGCAATGCAGTGTCTGCTGAGGAAATGTTGGTTAAGGAGTTGTTGAACGATTTGATTGAATAATTCTTCGAAGAGTGGTTCTCCGATTCTTTTGAGAAAATGGGAAAATGTTCCAATGTCTGGTGTTTTATGAAATCCGAGATATCGTCTCCAAAACTGTTCTTTTTCAAGGAATGCTTGGAAATCACGGTATGATTCCAAGCGGAGAAACATGAGGATAAAACAGAGGAATAACCCAGTTGGTGATTGTGGTGGTCTACCTGGTTTTCCTTTTTTGTATTGATATTTTTCGTATAAACGTGTTTCAATTTCAGAAAAATCTAAATTTGATAACAGCTTTCTGATGCTCACCCTCCTCTTTGTTTTCATTTATTGCATCCCGCTTTAAATGAAACGCGGGAGGGTTCAATTAATTTTTCAACACCCTAAGATATATACTATTAATCAGAATATATTTATATACGATCAATTATTAAAGATTC
>CAZOPW010000073.1:0-7568 GCA_964581795.1 uncultured Thermoplasmatales archaeon
TGGGATTTTGATGATGGAAGTACTGCTGAGGGAAGTATGGTAACGCATACTTTCTCTGAACCTGATAACGTGTATGATGTGACGTTGACGGTGACGGATAATGATGGTGCGAGTGAATCAGCGGTGTGTTCAGTAAAAATTGATCAATCGGTTCCTCCGGTGACGCAAATTGTGCATCGGGGTGTGTTTGAAAAACAGGATTGGTATGGATCAACGCAAAACGTGTTTTTTGATGCAGTGGATTGGAGTGAAGTTGTTGAAACGTTTTATCGAGTAGATGATGGTGACTGGCAGTTAATAACGAGTGGTGAGTCTATTGCTATTGGAACTGAAGGATTGCATACTATTGAAGCCTATTCTGTTGATTATTATGGTAATGAAGAGACACCAGTGTCTGAAACGTTTGGTATTGACCGATCTATTCCAAGTGTTGATGTTTCTGTTGTTGGATCTAAAGTTGGTGAATGGTATACGAGTCCAGTACAAGTGACTCTTGATGGCAGTGATAGTCTTTCCGGCTTGGATCAGATCACTTATAAGATCGATAATAGTGGTTGGCAAAAGTATTCTGGTAGTTTCAGTGTTGGTGAAGGTATTCATCAGATTTGGGCTGTTGCTGTTGATAACGCGGGAAATACAGTTGATGAACAAGTTACCGTTAAGGTTGATACTGGTGCGCCGACAGCGGATTGTACGTTTGTTGGAGAAGGATCTAATAATGTGTTTTATCAATCGGTGAAAGTGCAAGTCTATGGTATTGATCCAGGTAGTGGTGTTGATGAGGTGTATTATAAGATCGATGGTGGTTCATTTAAGGTGTATACTGGACCAGTAACTGTTGATACGATTGGAGATCACACCGTTGAATTCTATGCGGTTGATAATCTTGGTAATGAAGGAAACCGTGAGACCAGGTCGTTTTCGGTGTCACCGGTGAATTTTGAGTTGAGTCTTGATCAACCAGAGAACGCGTTGTATATTTTTGGTGTTGAATTATTTGGTTTGGGGAAACCAGTGATTATTGGCCCGATTGATATTGTGGTATCGGTTGAGGCGTTTACGACTGCACCAGCGAATTTGGATTATGTGGAGTTCTTTGTTGATGGTGAATCGATGATGGTTGACACGGAAGCTCCATTTATTTGGAGTTTGGATCAGCAGTTGTTTGGTAGTCATATGATCAAGGTTGATGCTGTTGCTGGTGATGAAATCGTGAGTGAAAGCGTTCAAGCAACTTGTATTATCCCATAAAATGGTTTATAAAAGGCAGTTACTGCCTCTCTTTTTTTCTTTTTTTACTAAAAATATGATTAAAGAAGGATAGAAAATAAATATTAATTATAAGACAGAGTTATTCAAAATCATTATGTAGTTCTTTTTAATTCAGGTTATGTTTCATAGATCTCTAAGCCTAAAAAATATAATAAATCAATTTGCCCGCATGAGGTAGCTTGGATATCCTGAAGCCCTGCGGAGGCTTCTACTTGGGTTCGAATCCCAATGCGGGCGCTACCTATACCTATGCGGGCACAAACAGAGGAATGCGGGCATTAATTTCATCAAATCTGAACCACAAAGTTGCATATCCATTCTGCGCCTCATTTTTCTTCAATGAAAGTAATTTCATTGATTTGAGATATTCCCCTCTTTCTTCTTTTTTTTCTATTTTCAAATTTTGGCTTGGGAGATTTTGTTATACAATAATTCCACAACATGGTTCTCAAAATGGGTCTTTTTATGGTGTATGTTGTGTAACAACTATACAACCTCTCCAAGAATTTTATGGAGGAGAGATATAATGGCTCGAAAGGCAGTAGTTATCAACATCTCTGTTGCTAACAAAAACGAATTAAATTCATGGAGGAGATTTTCGAGAAAATGTGGTCATAGTAGTTTGTCTGAGATGATACGATATGCCGTGAAACTCTACCAAAAAGATAATACTATTTCAGATAGAATCAGGGAGTCCATCAATCCGCTTTTTTCTTCTCTAGAACTGTTTAGGGAAGTTCAGCAAAACATCTCTGTTTCTTTAGATATAATTGATAAGAGATTGTTCAATCAGGAATCTGATTCTGATGTGCGACAAGCAGCTAGGGAATTAATTTTTTTATTATCTCAAAATAATCAGACTGCTCTTGAATTAGCTTCTAGAATGGAATATTCTCAGGATACAATTGATAGGGCGATTGTTCTGATGCGAGATATTGGTTTATTCGATTTTTATAAGAAATAATGGTGGTATATAATGGGAAAGAGATCGGGAAAGTCATCAGAAAAAGTTGTAACTTTTGAAGAGTTTAAATTGTTGCTAAATTGTTGTAAACACACTAGGGAACCAATAGAGTATAGATTTGTGGTTATGGCTGCTGGGAGGCTTGGTTTTAGAGTGGGTGAAATAGCTCATTTCAAAAAAAGTTGGATTGATTATGATGCTAAAATTATCAAAATACCTGAACATGAGCCATGTTGTTGTCGATACTGTAAGACATCCTATAAGTTATCTACAAAAAAGAGGAAGGTAAGTGATGAAGAAGTATTGAAACATCGTTGGAAGCCTAAAACAGAAAACAGTGCAAGATCTATTTATTATGGATTTGATGATGATGTCGTGAGAGCAATAGAGACTTATTTCAAAAAGCATCAAGTATGGCCATATTCTTATGAGAGTGTTGGTAACCGTATTGATCGTCTAGCAAAAAAATTGAACATTGATACAACACCTCATGGTTTGAGAGCAACTGCAGCAACGAAATTTGCATATGATGGTTTATCAGCTCCAATTCTTCAAATGTTATTTGGATGGAAAAAAATTGAAACTGCTAACAATTATGTTGGCCGATCAGGAAATTTAGCGATAAAGCAGATGAAAGAGATGTATGATGCAAATAAACGAAGAGAAAGAAAAATGTATTATCATAAACTCGTCTGTTTGACTCCTTTGGCATGGAAAATTACGAGAAAGAAAAAAAAGCTTTCGGAGGATGGTCTTAGAGATCTATTCTTTGATAAATAGGTGAAATAATGATTTTAGTCAATTATAGGCCTTTGAATCGGGTTTTATATGAATCGAAGATTCCTGTATTCCCTGCATAGTGCATCGTGGTGTGAATATTCGAATGTCCCATGAGTTCTTTTAGATGCTCTAAAGGTACACCATCTGCCACTGCATGGGTTGCGTAGCTATGCCTTAAGATGTGGGGATGAACTCTCTTGATGGTATTTCCATTACCTCTTTCCCCAATTTTTTTTTGAATGCCTGCCTTTTTTGCATATTTTGTGACGATTTCATAGATTCTTCTTGTCGTTAGGAATTTGTTATGTTTAGATGGGAAGAAATAGGGCGAATCGGAATGAACATAGCTTTTCCGATCGTTCCTGAGCCAGCGATGAATCAAACGATCCAAAATCTTTGAGTATGGAACATATCGAGGCTTGTCACCTTTCCCAACTATCTTTAGTACACGTTCTTTGGTGTCTATATCCTCTAATTTAATTTTTGATATCTCATTTGCTCTTAATCCTGTATAGAAAAGAAGAGATAGGATAAGTGTATCTCGAATGCTCTCAGCTTCTTCGATCATCACACGGATATCTTTCTTTGATATTGATTTATTCGTTCTTCCTTCGCCAAAGGCCTTTGGATAATCGTGAATGTTTATGTCATCAAGCTTTGGCATATTGATATTATGGTAGATCCTGACGTAATCAAAGAATGATCTGATGACGATGAGTTTATTTTCTATAGTAGATCTTGTGTATTTCTTCTTTTTAAACGTATTCAAGTAGTTTCTTACGTCCAATTTGCTAATTGAACTAGTTTTTTTCTTTGAGAAGTGTTTGCTGAACTGGTGTAATATGGTTTGATATTGGTACACTGTTTTCTTGTTTAGTCTCTGCCTGCAATCTTTTAAAAATATGTCTATGTATTCATTTGTTTTTTTCATTTCTATCACCAATAATCGTCCATTTTGATGGGGCGTTTGGCCTTGGAATTTCCCTGACAGAACATGTGTCAAGAAGTTCTTCTATACCCTCGATTAGATCTTGTTGTTGAAATGGTAAATACTCTAGCATGCCCGGTATACTCAGGCTTTCTTCATGTTTTAGTAAAAGTTGAATTATTTCTTCAGAAATAAATTTTTTATTACTGGTGTTTACTTTCAAATGTGATATTATAGAATTTAATGATTTCTTTGTAAAATCTAGTTTCTCATTAAATTTATTCATCTCTTTTAATACTGGTTGGATGTAAAGAGCTTCCATTTTTTCTTCATCGTTGATTTCATTTTCTGCTGCTAATCGAATGAATTGGCTAAGGCTCCCATGGAATCGTACAGCATATTTTTTGAATCGTTTGTGCTGTTCCTTTGTAAGAACTATATTCACCCGCTCTAGGTTATCCCGCATCAAAAAACCCCCCTTGGCAAAAGAGGACCAATCTTGTTGAGAATTTTACGAAACTGTTCGGGTTTAGATTCATCTTTCTCTTTAATATTCAAAATGTTTGCTATTTGATTAAAAATGGATTCGTCCTTTTTGTAATCGAAGGTGAAATATGTTTGGATTATTCCTTCCAAACTCATATAATTGATTTTCTGTAGAGATGCATCCTGTATTTGCAATTGTATACATCTAGTTCTGAGAATTTTAACGTCGTTTTCATACAATGTTATGATTCGTAGATGGTTTTTTCGACAGTAGTTTAGTTCTTGGAGAAGATCGTTGATTACTTTTCGTTCTTGTTTTCCTTTCGATGTTTTAAGTTTAATTAATTGATGGGGGTTTCCGTATCCAAGGTTCCAAGATTGGATTTCAATAGTATTTTTTACTTTTTTATTATCAAATATGAGAAAACACCAGCTTTCCCGATAGTTGTCCGGACTACAGAACCATTTATTGTTTATCATAAGGTTTGCCCACCTTCCAAAAAAATTGTATTGATTCTATTCCACAGCATGTATGTCAAGTCTAGATCTCGATGATTGTGTGCGATGATTTCATCGATGTTTCCTTTTAAGAACAACTCGTTGATTGATCCATTTTTGTAAAGAGTTGTTTTTCCGAAAAGATATGATGACCATTCACCTAGTTTACCGGGTTTATTGAAGTTTTTCTCCTTTATGGACAAACTCAATACTTTCATGAGATCATTCATTTTAGCATCGAAGACATTTTTTGCAGATTTCTCGTATTTTAAACATCTACTGAGAAGAAACCTAACATCATAAGCTATATTGTATCCGATAATTTCACTGAATTCTCCATTATCAAAAAAAGAGATGAAGCTTTCAATGAGCTTTTCTTCAGATTGATTATGGAATACATGCTTTGTGGATGTTTGTAGGTCTAACAGACCTATGCAAATAATTCTACTGTTATCCCATGGCAAATAGTTCTGAGTTTCAATGTCGATAATGCATTTTTTGTATTTTTTCTTCTTGCACATTACAGCCTCCCAAATTTTACAATTCTTTAAAGGTTGTAAAAGTAGTATCGGTGTACTTATATTTATAAGTTGTGTTTTATTAAACTTTAATTATATTGAATTCAAATATAATTAGAGATGGTTGTATTCGTTTGATTTGCACAGATTTGCACACCAATATTTATAAGTTCACTAATTATAACTTATTAACATGGGTCGACCATCCAAGAAGGAATCAAAAAAGAAAGTGAAAACAGGTGTGACCATCGAACCTGAACTTTACCGTTGGGTTTCTCAAAAGATTGATGAAAGAGTGTTCAGTAATGTTACCCACGCAGTGAATTGGGGCTTGTCTCTATTGAAAGAAAAATTTGAGAATGAAAAATAAAATTTCATTTACAAATTAAGATACCTCATATTTTTTAGAAAAACTAAAGAGTTAGATTATAGATGTCATTGTTACAAATAGGACAATGGGGGGACTACTTCAGTACAGTGGTGATTCTATTGCGAATGTATCAGAACTTTGTAACTTCATTTGGAGCGTGGCAGATTTTCTTTGAGGAGATTATTAGCAATCAGATTATGGAAAAGTGATTTTACCATTCACGGTTCTTAGTAGGTTGGATTGTGTTACGGAACCAACGAAAGAAAAGGTATTATCTAATTTAAAGTTGAAAAGATGGAAATCAAAAATATCAATACAATTTTGACAGTTTCTGATGAAAAAAAACAGGTCAAATCTTTCTGATTTTTCTCTATGCATATATTCAATAAAATATCTAGCTAGTTCTACTTGAAAATCTGAATTAGTAATTGACAAATCTGTATATTTTGCTTCTACCCAAATCTCTGTTGTTCCCTCTCTTAGAGGACACTTAAAGATTTGATCGGGTAACATTGATCTATCTGAAGAATCAGCCACAAGGAAATAACCATCAGCTTTCATGTATTTTGTGATTTTTTGATTTATAATTCTCTGAATTGTATCCAGATACTTCCTTTCCAATCATTAAGTTAAAAATAGGTATAATTGTGAATAATATTAATTTAATATATATGTTAGGAAAGAAAAGGAGAAGTAAGATATTTTTTAGCTATACCTATAGGTTCTAAACGATAACTCATATATCGTTGGCAAATCTCTCCACAAACCAACACCATCAAATCCAGTCAAACAAAACATTAGAGTTTTCCGCCAAGGCGAAAACAGGTATTCTTACTATTAACTTCATGCTCACATCCCGACGGCAGCTTTATTTTATAAATATGTAATTAAATTTTTCCTATCAACAGAATTTATTTGACTCATATTGAATAGCATTAAGATTTTTATAATAATCGATAATTTTAAAAAAATAAAAAGAAAACATTTTTTTTACTAGTAAAAAATATCTGGAGAAACTCAATTCAAGACCCTCTCCAGCAGAAAATAAAATTAGCAAAAATTTAATTAGGATGAATCATATTAAAATAAGTATGTAATTAATGGGAGGTTTTCCTATATGCATAAAAAAATCGTTATTATTCTTGTTTTCATCTTGTTTTTTTCGACAAGTGTTCCATTTACACCCGGATTTCAACCGTCTCAAAGAATCAATGATTCAACTGAGATCCCGTATCAGGAGGGTTGGCCGCAGGAAACAAAGGGAAAAATTAATTCTGCACCAGTAACTGCTGATTTGGATGATGATGGGAAAATGGAGATTATTGTTGGATCAGGAATAGTTGAGGACTCACATTTCAACATGTATGTGTTTCACCATGATGGAACGCTTATGGATGGATGGCCTATTCAAATAAATACTCGAGTGTATGGTTCCCCTGCTGTAGGAGATATTGATAATGACGGGGATTTAGAGATCATTATAGGAGATATTACTACAATATACGCCTGGCATCACGATGGCACACCTGTTGATGGATGGCCGAAAACTGTTGGAAATTGTAAATCTTCACCGACCCTATATGATTTGGATGATGATAATGATTTAGAGATAATAATATCCTGTGGTGAATATATTGATTCGAAAACTTGTGCAGTAGTGCACATCTGGCATCATGATGGATCATATGTTGATGGTTGGCCGCAGATACTCACAGAGTACAGCTATTCGATTATTGAGTATAGTAGTGCTGC
>CAZOPW010000074.1:0-7544 GCA_964581795.1 uncultured Thermoplasmatales archaeon
ATTGTTTAGATATAATAGTCCTTCTCTCCTTTATCAATAAATAGAAACTATTTATATATGAGGTGGTTATTATCAAGAAACTTCCCTATGGTGCGGATAACGTGACAGATAAACAAACTGAATCATCATCTGAAAAAGATGATGTATGCACTGAATCAATCAATGATTGGATTGAAAAACAATCCTTTCACACTACTGAAGATATTGATGTTCCAGATCGATTACTTGATCAAGTCATTGGTCAGGATAAAGCCGTTGATGTCGTTCGAAAAGCAGCAGAACAAAAACGGCATGTCATGTTGATTGGTGACCCGGGTACTGGGAAATCAATGGTGGCAAGAGCTATGACCGAGTTTCTTCCAAAAGAAGAACTTGAGGATATTATTGCTTATCCAAATTCAGAGGATTCCAATACACCTCATATTCGTGTCGTTCCTGGCGGAAAATCAAAAGAGATCGTAAAATCACAACGAGCAGAAGCAAAAAAGAAAAAAGAACAACAGAACAGTATGGTCACAACTATTGTGTTCATGATTGTTGCATTATCTGTTCTTGCTGGACTTGCTCCAGGTATTACGAGTGGTGATTGGGATAACATTCATATGGAATATGCTATTTTTGGTGTTATCGCTGCAGTAATGATCTTTTTAGTTTTTAGTCGTGGATCAATGTTGCAACGACAGGGTTTGCAGCAAGTACCGAAGATTTTAGTTTCTCATGAAAAAGATGATAATCCACCGTTTGTTGAAGCAACAGCTGCTCATTCCGGTGCATTACTTGGAGATGTTCGTCATGATCCATTTCAATCAGCGGGACTTGAAACACCTCCACATCAACTTGTGGAAGCTGGAGCGATTCATCGGGCACATAAAGGTGTATTATACATTGATGAAATTAACACGTTGAATTTACCGTCTCAACAGCATTTACTTACCGCAATTCAAGAGAAACGATTTCAAATAACTGGGCAATCCGAACGGAGTTTCGGTGCTATGGTGAAAACAGAACCAGTTCCATGTGACTTCATTTTAGTATCAGCTGGAAATCTTGATGCATTAAAAGGAATGCATCCTGCACTACGATCTCGTATTCGAGGATATGGATATGAAGTCTATTTGAAAAGTCATATGAATGATACCTATGAAAACCGGGAGAAACTCATTCGATTCGTTGCTCAAGAGGTAAACAAAGATAAAAAAATCCCTCATTTTGATAAACAAGCTGTTGCAGAAGTCATACATGAAGCACAACGACGAGCTGGAAGAAAAGGAAAACTATCCCTTCGACTTCGTGAACTTGGTGGGTTAGTACGAACTGCAGGGGATTTAGCTTTTGAAGAACAGAAATCTTTAGTGAACCAGGAACATGTAATGGCTGCGAAAAAAGTTGCAAAATCTTTAGAGCAACAAGTAGTGGAACGTGCAATTGAACATCAAAAGGATTACCGATCATTTAAAACAAGTGGAAAAGAAATTGGTGCGGTAAATGGTCTTGCCGTTCATACAGCCGATCCATCAATGAGTGAATTTGCAGGGCTTGTGCTTCCTATCGTTGCTGAGGTTACGCCTGCAGGATCTCAATCTGAGGGAAAAGTGATTGCGACTGGAAAACTTGGTGAGATCGCACGGGAATCAGTGTTGAATATTTCTGCGATTATCAAAAAATACATTGGTCGGGATATTTCAAAACATGATATTCACATTCAATTCATTGGAACATATGAAGGAGTTGAAGGAGA
Source organism: uncultured Thermoplasmatales archaeon (assembly GCA_964581795.1). GTDB lineage: Archaea > Thermoplasmatota > E2 > DHVEG-1 > DHVEG-1 > EX4572-165. Next base: position 1,739 of record CAZOPW010000074.1, read on the forward strand.
TTCAGCGAGTGTTTCAGTTATTACCGCCGTGATTTCAGCGATGGAAGGAATCCCTGTTCGTCAAGATGTGGCTATGACTGGTTCCTTAAGCATTCGTGGGACAGTTCTTCCAATTGGTGGAGTAACAGCGAAAGTGGAAGCGGCAGCGATTGCGGGAGTAAAAACCGTTTTGATTCCAAAATCAAATCTTCAAGATGTTCTCATCGAGAAGAAATTTGAAGGACAAATTAAAGTTATACCTGTGGAAAACCTTCCTGAAGTCATTGATCATGCATTAATTGGTAAAGGAAAGGATGAACTTCTCCGAAAACTTCGTTCTATGAAACCACCACAAATCTCCGGAAGAGTTGATAACGGTAAAGAACCATCAAAGGAAAAATCATAATCCTTTTTTCTTTCTTTTTTTGAAAACATTTTTAATATTTTGCTTGCTCAGTCTTTTTAGAAAAGTATGTCTGAATCAAGTTTATTCATCGGTAGATTCCAACCATTTCATAATGGACACTTATTTGTGTTATCACAGTGTACAACACCTCATGTGATCATTGGAGTTGGTTCTTCTCAGTATCATCATACAATAAAAAATCCGTTTACATACGAGGAGCGAAAAACAATGATTTCAAAAGCAGTATATAATGAGTTAGATATCAGATTTGATATCTACGCTATACCTGATATACATGATCCTCCGAATTGGGTTGAACATGTGAACACCATCGTTCCCCCGTTTTCAACGGTCTTAACAAACAATGATTTTACAGCGGAATTATTTGAAAAAAAAGGCTACTCAATAATAAAACCAGGTTTATATGATCGAAAGAAACATATGGGTGAAGAGATTCGTCAACGAATGATTCAAGAGAAACCATGGAAGGATCTTGTTCCTACATCAGTTGCTTCATATTTAGAAGAAATCAATGCAATAGACCGGCTTAAAACAATCTATCAGAAAAACAAATAGCTCATTTCTGTTTCTTTATCTGTTTTTTTTGCTTTCTATTCTTAAGGAAAGTAAAAGTTTGGTGTTTTTTGAAATAATCAAGAACGCCAGCAAATACAGCAATTCCTGCTCCGAAAAACACGATGAAAAATCCTGGACCTAAACCCCATGAAGCTGAAACCATAACTTTGCCATGATACGGGGGTGAAATCGGTATCATACTTGACCCTTGCAGACTTCCGAGACTAAGTTGAGCGATTTGGTTCATTCCGATAAAAAATGCAGCAGAGACAAGTAACATAAAAATCACGCCACTTCCTGCTAATAAAAATGCAAATCTTTTATGTAATAACAAATTTGGTATAAAACTAGCGAGCAGTAATCCCAAACCAACACCGATAATCACAAGTAATGTATGAATAAAATCAGTAAACACTTCAGGAATGGTAGCTAAACTCAAATACTGTGTATCATCAACAGTATATTCTTCAATCATCGAAGAAGGATAAAGATACATTTGACTAGTTTTCGTAATACTTCCATCATCCGATTCCCCATAAAATGTCCACCATGGTTGCATCACTCCAACTAAAACAACCCCTAAAATAACTAGTTTCAATGCGGTATTTAAAGATATTTTCTTGAAATAAAAAAAGAGTATAATCTCAGCCAAAAGAATGATTGCAGTAAACGTAACTACTAAGTAAATAATTGAAGGAATAATAGTGACTACTGGAATCGTTTTATCGGAAGTTAATTCAACAATATCAGATCCAATAAGTTCATCATTATTTAACACAGATAACACATATGTTCCAGGAGGTAACATAATGGTTTCATCAATAGATGCAACACCAATCTTTTCATTATCACGAAGGATCCTTACCTTTAAATTCGATGATTCAATAGCTTCACCTCTGCTCGTAAGCACATTGATGTCTAATGATTGATGTGCTAAAAATTCTAAAGGAATGATTGAACCAGAATCAGGAATAGAAAAAACTTTTTCATTTGTATAACCCGCATATGAAATATGAGCCTTATAAGATCCCTGTGGAATATCATGAAACTGGAACCGACCAGGTTCTAAAGTAAACGATGGTTTCAACGAAGTAATTTCATCCATTCTTCTACTTGTTAAACTAGGAACTACCTTAATATCAGGTGGCAAACCAAGACCATCAGTTACTTCAATGATAACATCATGAATAGAAAACGTGATTTCAGCGGTTGGATTAATAGTAGAAAATGTGGCATTAAACACTTTAAAACCTTTATAATATGCTTTAAGAACATACGGTTGAGCAAGTTGAAAAATATCTCCAACAGTTGCATTCCGCACGGAACTAATCATATAAGGTTTAAATAAATTAAAAGGAACAGGTACGCGGACTCGAGGAAATGATTGCGAAGTTTCAGTCGCAACCAAACTATGGCCCTGCCATATTTCAATGGATACATCAGATATTCCATGACCAAATTGATCTTTTATGGAAACCTCAATTCCTTGTTCCCAAGTACAATATACATGCAGACTAACATCATCTTGGAGTTGAATAAATCCAAAACCAATATATGATTTCTCACCAGATGGAAGTAACCGATATATTTTTACTTCGTAATTTCCAGGAGAAAGTTTAGGAAATTTCATTGTTTGAAAGCCAATAAATGGTTTTTCAACAATAGATTCAGCAATAACGGTCTGATTTTGATATAATTCACCAGTTATTACAGGTAATCGTAAACCAGTGATATTCCTAAGAAGGGGAAAAGAAAACAAACGACCTGAAAGATGTGGAACAACTGTTAATGTGTAAATATTTTGAGCTCCTTCACCTTCTCCAATTTCAACATCTCTAAGAGCAACTAATGTTTGAAAAAACGTACTTTCTTGTTCAATGCGTTTGTATCCACCATCATAAGTAGTATAAAATTCCACGTCAAAAGTTACTTCCATGCCTTGTTCAATATGTAAATCATGTTTTTGATGTGTTTCAAATGCGTTACGACCAAAAGCTATAGATGCATAATCAACTTCAGCACCAATCACATCTAAATATTCCTTCTCGGCAAGCTTTATTTCAATTCCATCTCTTTCATCTGAGGCGTTTTGAACAATCCCATTATTAGATGAAAAAATAAGTCCATGTGTTTTCCCAGATTCTCCATTACCATAGGCTATCCATGCTTCTGGACCAAGATCACAATCATCTTCATAGGATATAATCCACTCCCTTTCAGAACTCTCTGGATCAATTTCCAATGAATATTCACGTAGACCCTCCTCACTAGAGACATATAAATATGGAAGAATCTCACCAAATGCCATTTTTTCCATACTTGGGCTTTTAGAATGATATGAAATAATCGTACCAAAACGACCATCAACATTTTTTATTCCAGATACTTTCAAATCATCACGGATTTCATGATGAACAGTAACAGAAATCCGTTTATCTTCACCGGGTTGATAATAATATGTATAAATATTTGAAGTATACAATTCTTTATTTGATGATTGACTTACAACTCGGAATCGTACCATAAGATTCCCATCAACAAGAATTTCTTTCGCTACAAAATCTTGATCTGAAGCGACTTCATCTTCATCATCAAAACCTTGCTGATACGCAAAACAAAAGGAAGCAAGTAAATCTGTTCGTAACATATCAAACTTTTTTGTTTCTGGTTTCATCCGAATAGCAATTTGAGAAAGACATCTATTTAACACACGGCCTTTTTGACCAACACCATAAACAATATTATCATCTTCTTTGATTTCATAATAATCTCCCTCAACTGATATACCCGTTATTGGTTCGAAATAATAATATTTATCAAAGAGTTGAACGTGATCAGGATACTTTGGTGATTTCTTCCTTTGATCATCATAAAAAACAAAATATGTTTCTTCACCAGAAGCATAAGATGGGATAAGAAATACGATATTACAACTACTGATTGTTGTTTCATCAGATTTTTCTATATTATACAGTTGAACATCTAATTCATCCCAGTCCGACGTATTCCAACAAACAACACGGACTGAATGAACGGTTTCATTTATCCCCCAACAGGGGTGTTTTAATGTTAATCGGATATCAATAGGTTGAAATTGGGCTTGGGGTGTATCGGTTTTAATAGGTAATCGTATCTTTTGATGATACTTCCAGTCTTCATTCCAAGGTTTTGGTAATTCTTCATCATCAGCAGAAAAAGAGGGACTAACTACAATTATTGATACAAGAATCATTGTAATACTGATTACACTAACGAAGAAATATCGTTTACACTGCCCCATTTATTAATCCCTTATTTTTTTACTCTATTTCCTATTACATGAACCTTATACTATGTGTATATGCCCGTACTATAATATAAGTTTATTATTATAATATTTAAGGATTGTCACCACTTCCTTTTAATAAACTCATTTCAATTATTATTGATCCATAATAAGAAAACATAAATAGTAGCGATAAGATGTCATCGTCTACTGGAGGAAAAAGTAGATGAAACATCAATTATTTTCTACAGAAAACAAAGAAGGTCATTCTCTTTTAATCGATCTCGCATTATTAAGCATTTTTGTAATCATAGGAACTGTGGGACGATTCATTCTCGTTGGATGGGGAATTCAACCATTTCCAAATTTTGAAATAATAATGGTTTTAACTTTTATCAGCTTCCTTGTCATTCGTCCAGCCTTAGTATTCCTTATACCATTATTAAGTATGGTTTTTAGTGATATACTCCTAGGCAATCCAATACTCGTAGGTAATGCGATGAACTCCATTGTTTTATTCACCTATACCGGTTTTCTCATCATATCATTTTTCTTCCTAAAAACAAGAAAGGTCTCACATCACTCATTAACAAAAATGACTGTAAAATCCATTGGTCTATGTATTGGTGTAGGAATGCTTTCAACTCTTATCTATGATATTTGGACTAATGCAGGTTGGTGGTATTTGATGTATCCTCATACGCTTGAAACGTTTGTTTCTGTTTTCCTAGCAGGAATTCCATTTATGCTTTATCATCAACTATCCACAATGTTTACATTTCTTACTGTAGCTATCCCAGTTGGATATGTATTAATGAACAAATTTAAATTACCTGTACTACAACTCAAAGAAGTTGAAAAAATACCCTTAGGAGCAGTAACACTCATTCTTATCTTGCTTTGTTTCACCGGTTCAACGATGGCAACTCCAAATCAAACAGATATCTGGTTAGAAGATGCCTCAGAAACAAGTCTCACAATACAAATTAGAGGTAGCTCATGGTCAATTACAGACCAACTTATTCTCACTGAGAAACAAACAGTTCTAGAAACATTAACTCTTCTTTCAGAAAAACATGACTTTTCAGTTGAATCTACGTTTAATCCAACATTTGATGCTACTTTAATTACAGCAATCAATAATGATGTTAATGGAGAAAATGGTTATTATTGGCAATTTACTGTAAATGGCGATGCACCAGTAACAGGTGCAGATAACACGATTGTTGGGAATGGGGATGTCGTCTCCTGGCATTTTAGCCAGTTTTCATAGGGAATATTTGAAAAGATTTATATTTCATGATTTGATAACAGCATAAAAGAGGAAGGCGGAATGGCAATAGGATTTGTCTTAATTAGTGCGGCTCCCGCACGAGAACATGAAGTGTATAATAAACTATCCAAAGTCCCTGAAATCGTAGAACTCCACCCATTATTTGGGGAGTACGATCTCATTGCAAAGATTGAAGCTGATGACTTTGAAAAATTAGGCAATCTTGTCGTCAATAACATCCGCTCAATTGAGGGAGTAATTGATACAAAAACATTAACTGGAACAAGATTTTAGAGGTGAAAAAAAA
>CAZOPW010000075.1:0-7008 GCA_964581795.1 uncultured Thermoplasmatales archaeon
TCGACTCTTTTTTAGAAAAATACCTACTCGCTACGTTACATCATTAATGAGATATGTGGAATTTTTCAAAATCGATAGCTAGATTACTACTCGCTTTTTTTAATATTTTTCCCCTCTTTTAGGAAGAATAGTAAGGTATTAAATGATTATAAATGGTCCGAAAAGTAATGCTGTAGTAGATTCATCATTCATTTTAAGTTTTTCTGAATCCACTTCAACTGTCACCACAGGCAGACCAAATCCAAACAGAAATGGATTTCTAATAACTGCTCTTTTCCCAGCTGCAATTGAATCAATAACTCCACTACTTTCAGATTTTATATGAAATCCTTCTTCAAGATAAATATTCCAAGAGATATTTACGGCTTCTGCATCTCCAACATTTCGTATCACCACTCGAAATGATCCAATTCCACTACGAAAATGTTCAATCTGAAGATTGGGTGCTGTAATTCTTACTTGCAGAGGATTAGACCAATCGCTTTTCATTCCGGCACTATCCTTAACTCGAACAGAAACATTATACAATCCAGGTTGAGTCCATTGCAATGGCACTTCCACTTCTTTACCTTCTTCAAATGGCCCCATCCATGATGAATGTTGATTATTTCCTAAATCCCATTGATAAAATAATTCATGATAATCAATATCTGTAGAAAATGTTGAAAATGAAATATTAGTTAATATTACTCCAATATTTTGACCTTGAGGAATTGATGGAGTCGACGGTGGAGAATAAGAGGTTATCGTTTCAAATGAAGTAGCTGGATCCCCATACAGATTGAATGCATATAAATTCTGATAACTCGTCCAATCATACCAAAGGTAATCAGTAAAATAATCAAATTTCGCTTTATATAACGATTCAGCCACAGGTTGATCTTCATTAACTAAATAATCCGAAAAAAGATAATCAATTGATGTACACCCGCCATCATTTACTGATTTCCACCCAACCGTTCCCCATGCATTTCTAGATGCACCAATAAAAGAAACTGCCCCATTTTTCAGTAATTCGACACCTAGATTTTTATATTCAGGATGAGCGTTTTCACAAGAACAGGAAAATACAATTGCAGGAGTAGCATCATTGAGCAAAATTGTTTTTCCCGTTGTAATAAATGCTGGTGAAGCTGTTTCCCTGCTTTCTGGTACGCCATCTCCATCATCTTCCTCCCAGAGTAACCGATACGTTCCAGATGAAAGCCCATGCGCATTCCAATTTACAATCCCATATCCCTCTGAAAATCTCTTTATAACATTTTCCATTGTAAGAGGGTAATCACAGGGAAAACTAGACGGGGAAAGACCTTCTTTTTCATATAAAGTTGTTGTCTTGAATTTATTTCGTTTGAACACGTTTGCTGAAAGACTTTCCATGAGAAATGCTGCATCTGTTCTATCATAATTTGAATGATCCTCGTTTTTTAAGGTTAAGAATGCGCCTATTAACAACGCTTGTTTTTTCCATGACGCATCTGTTTGTTCAAACTCAATAATTTTTTGACAAATTTTTTCAACATAACTTGGTTCATCAACAGGAATTCTCCCGACATATACATCAGCTAGGAAATCTGGTTCATCTTCACTTCGTTCACCAAAATATCCATCTTCATCACTATCCCAGTCACCAGTTAGATCCGCGTAATAATAATCAGTTGGCGTTTTTCCACTATAGGCATGGTTGTCTTTATTAGGATAACAATATCTCATTGGAATTAATGAGTGACTTCCAACAATTAGGACATGGTTAATTCCCCATTCTTGATAATTACTAATGAGAAAGTTCCGAATTTTTTCTTGGATATCCTGTCCTGAATATGTTTCATCAATCCAGGATAATGTGACTAGTTTTGGAGAATATCCTTGAAGTTCTCTCCAAGTTCTTAAAAATAAAGTGGATTCCACTAACTCTTCTGTTGTGATAATGACATAGTCAAAGGTTTTTTCAGTGGATTGAATTGCTTTTAAAATGGGGTGTTGAATGTTGTTTATATTTTTCATAAAGGATTGAGCAAAGTGTTCTTTTTCAGGTGAGCTAAAGATGATATTAGTATCATGAGTTGGTTTTTTATAAGATATTTCTAATGTAATATTTTGATGGAACAATAATGATTTATCTTTGAAAATATAGGTAAATGGGGTGAATCGGATTTGGATATAGGAAAAATGATCATATGTTCCGTTTTGAATGAACTCATACATTGATTCTGGATAACGATTTAGGAGAGTTGAGTTTGAATTGAATTTTGTTATCGGTTTGGTACTATCTAATTGGTAGTAGGATGCTTGATTTTTTAAATCAACCGTTCCGATTATTGAAGAAGAAATATGGGTTGGTTTTACTGAGGTAACATTTGCATTGGGTGGAAGGGCGATAGTGAAGATCTTGGACGGGATTTGTGGATATCCTGGTTTTGCTAATATGCCAAAATCATTCATTTCTATAGTAGTTTTTCCATTTTCAATTTTTAGTTCAAAAGGGGAAGCATTCAATTGAACTTGTATTGTTTCAGTGATTAAATCATTTGAATGTTTAATTGCAGATTGTGACAAAGATGATGTGCTAGGAATGATAAATATGATAGAACTTGAGACTAGTAAAACTGTTACGAAAAATATCATTTTTTTTGTTGGTTTTGTTTTCATTTACAGGTTCACCAAATTATTTTATTTTCAATATATAATGTAGGGAGATTATATTATTTAACAATTGTTATTTTTTAGGTATGATACGATTATTTTCACCAAAAAATTGTTTAATAAAAAAATTAACACCATGAATCCTATTTCAAAATTGAAACAGTTCTTTATTTAGAAGATTTTCCAAATATTCTTCAGTTCTTTTGAAGCGTAATTTCCTGCATGATCATAACCAACGATTTTTATCGTATGAGGACTGATATCCTTTTCTTCCCAAGCGCAAACATATGGCGGAATGGTCAAATTAGCTCTAAGCATATCATCAACATAAATCTCTACATGATCTACACCTGTTTCATCGTCAGTAACATTAGCCTTAATATCAACTGTTCCAAAAATAATTGTCCTTTTAATGTCAAAAATCTTGTTATTATTGAAATACAATCCGTTCTCTGGTTTAGTAATGGTTACAGTCGGATTAAAAACATCTTCAGAACAATATTTTGTAATGAAAACATTTGGAAAATACGCAGGAACACCAGGAATTTCCGTCATACCTGTAAGAACATATCCACCATCCTTTGTGGGATGAATCATTTCATCGCCATACATATATAAAATAACATAACCATCAATACTTTTTTCCCAGCAATTTGTTCCTTTAGAATCTATCTTTACTAAACACATTTTTCCTCCAGGAACAGATCCATAGCAACCAAGAACAACAAATGAACCATCAGTAGTTTGATCGATGTCAAGACCGATTTCGGAATCATATGGCCCATCAATTATCTTTTCGAGTATCAAATTTCCATTCACATCAATCTTTACAAATCTCATTTCATGATATCCTTCAATAAAATTATTCACTTCTCCAATAACAACCAAATTTCCATTATCTGTTCTCTCTATTGCATTAAACTGTGTTCTACGATTAGATAATGGATACGTTTTGTTCCATTGCTGATGTCCATGCGAATCTATTTTGATAATCATAGCATCATGAGAGTTCTCACCAACCAAATAAAATCCTTCATCATCTACTTCAGTTGTTGAAACTAATGTACCTTCAAAATCATTAGTCCAAGCTAAATTTCCTATTTCATCAATTTTTAATACACCTGCAACAGGTTGGTCATCTTCAAATAAAAACTCTCCTACGACAATATAACCATCTTCTGTTTGAATAATATCGTTTGGAATCCCTCGAATTCTATAGGTTATATTCCACAATTCGTTTCCATAATCATCAAATTTTATGAACCAAATATTATTCGAATTTTCCTGTTCTTTTACTCCAACAAGGACAAATCCTTCATTTACTCCACTAGCAAGTGAAATAGGAAAGGGAAATGAATCTAATTCATTTTCAAAAAAAGTAATATTCCATAAAAGTTCACCTTTTGAATCAACTTTTACTATCCACCATTTATAACTCCAATCAACTGGTGATATACTATCTCCTAAAATTATGTAACCACCATCTTTCACAGGAAGAATACCTTTCGTAGTATCTCTTGTATCATTCGATCCAAGGAATTGTTGCCAATCGATTGTAGGTCCAGAATAAAATACTGTTCCAATTTTATTATCTTTAAGAGTTGTATCACTATTTGGAAGAGTATTATTCCCAAGTGATACTGATGAAACAAAAAGGAAAAGAAGTATTAGCAATACTCCAACTTTATTACAAAAACGCATTTTTTATCCTCCCGATATCTATTAATAATTAATAGTATAGATATATTTAAATTTTACTTTTAAAATTATTTTATAACTCTATTATGTCTAAAAAAAAGAAAAAAATGTATTATTCTTTGAAAATAAATTTATTCAATAGAAAAAAATGTTTTGTATGCTAGATATGCTGCATATACATCAAGTTTACTTGTCACTTCAAAAGGTGCATGCATGCTTAATACTGGAGGACCTAAATCAATTACAGACATGCCCATCCGTGAAAAATATTTCGCAACAGTTCCTCCACCACCTTTATCAACTTTGCCAAGCTCGCCTGTCTGCCACGGAATTTTCTGAGTGTTTAACATTGCTCTAATCTCACCAACGTATTCAGCCGGTGCATCATTGGCACTATATTTTCCACCATGACCTGTATATTTTGACATGGCTACCCCTTTCCCAATAGATGAAGCATTTTTCAATTCAAATACTTGCTTATAATTCGGAGTTACCGCTGCGTCAACATCTGCAGAAATCACCTTTGTTTTCATCATAACAGAGTCAATATCTATCTGTGTATCCAACTTTTTTAACACCGATCGTAAAAAGGTCATTGCTTGCGCTGATGTATTTCCTTCACTTCCGATCTCCTCTTTATCAACAAATAATGCAATTGAAGTATACGCTGGTTGTGTTATGTCAAGGATTGCTTGCAAAGAAGTATACACACAAACACGGTCATCCTGTCCATACGCACCAATCATAGCTCGATCAAAACCAATATCTTTCGGTTGATAAGCAGGTACCGCTTCAATATCCGCAGAAACAAAATCCTCTTCAACAAGACCATACTTATCATGCAGGTATTGCAACACCATTTTTTTCAGTTTACTATTTCCATTGTTTTTCTTTTCATCCTCATCATCATTTTTAAAAGGACGATTTCCGATCGCAATATCCAAACTTTCCCCTTGAATTGCATCGCGTAATTTCTTTGTTCCTTGAACTTCATGAGACAAATGAGGAAGTAAATCAGGAACACAAAATACAGGATCATCAGCTTTCTCACCAATGTTTAATTTTATTTTTGAACCATCTTTTTTCACAACCACACCATGCAATGCAAGTGGTATTGTTAACCACTGAAATTTTTTTATGCCTCCATAATAATGTGTTTCTAACATGGCTAAATTACTATCACTATCTTCAAACAAAGGAACTTGTTTTAAATCTAAACGAGGAGAATCCACATGAGAGATGATTAAGCGCACACCTTCAGAGATAGGACGAGATCCTTTCACAACAACAGCTGCCCCTGCATGTTTGTTTATAAAAATCTTTTTGTTTTTCAAGTCTACTATCTTTTTTATTTCATCAATTGCTTCTCTTTCTGTTTTTGATTTTGATAAAAAGTCACTATACCCTTTACAAAAATCAAATGCTGCGTTTACTTGTTCTTCTGAAAAGATATCCCATGCTGATTTTTTTTTATATTCGAAACCTGAATCATCATCAACCATACTGAAGCCTCTTTAACAAACCATCAATAAATAAGGATATTAAAAGATATCTCAAAATCTCAAAAAAAGAAAAGAAAAAGAGTAGTTAACGTCTAATAACGACAATCAACGCAACGACTCCAATCACCACTATAATTCCAATGATTGCAATAAAGATCAAAACAGGGTTTCCATCACCAGAGTCTCCGTTTGAGGTCCCATCTCCATTATTTGAGTTCCCTCCATTTTTATTGCTTCCTTCTGTCACCGTAATCTCTGTTTTTGCAGTTGTCTCTGTTCCTTCAGAATCCGAAACTGTTAATTCAACATTATATGTTCCAGGGTATTGATAGCTATGTGTAACGGTTTCACCGGTTCCCGTTGACCCATCATCGAAATCCCATTCATAATTGTAATCCATCTCACTTACACCCATACCCAAAATATCCGCTAAATTTGTGGTAAATCCAGTGAACTCAATTTGCTCACCTGTACTAGCAGTTGATGGGGCATCGATTTCAGCCATGAATAAAAATGAATCTGGTGCAGCATCCATATAAAATTTTGAGGATTGAGTTGCAAGTGATAATTCCATAAACATTGATTGTGCACCAACACTGGTAATGGTTTCATTCGATGCGTTTAAATTAAATGTTGCAGAAAATTCATCATCGTCAATAGTATAATCCAACGATTCGTCGTAATTCATAGTACAGTTACCAAACATATATTCTACCGAGTACTCAGATTGATCTGTGGTAATCATAATCAGATATGCTAAGGGAACTGGATCAGATAAATAATTCAAATATTGCGTTTCATTTAAATTATAAATATCTATTGTTTCCTCAACTTTTCCATCTGGATTTACTTGAAACATGACCGTTACTTCAGTTCCACCATCTTCACGATCATATGAGACTTCAATAATATCTGCACTTGGCATTTCATCAGTTTCATACTGAGATTCCCCTTGTTCAGTGGTTTCAAATACAATTACATCATCTTCAGGATCTGTTTCGACACCAGTTTCGGCAACTATTGATTGTGCAACAAACAATAAACTGAGTAGAGCAGCAATCATCATTACTTTTTTTACAGATTTCATAATCACATCACTTTTTATTAAATGTAGCAACCTTATTTAATCATGCTATATAAAAGTGTTTTTCCTTCTTTTCATATA
>CAZOPW010000076.1:0-6595 GCA_964581795.1 uncultured Thermoplasmatales archaeon
GTATATGCATTTACGTATTCACAAACAAAAAAGGTATTTTAACCCTACCTTAGTTCATTTTTATTGTGATGGATGCGCTATGAATTTGTCCCAAAGAGTAATTGATAAGATTTGTTCTACGATAGTTTATGCCCTCTCTGGATCGATGATTTTCTATTGGTTCTACATGATTTTCTCTATTTAAAAGAGAAATAGTTGAGGGAAGGATGAATCTATTCTTTATTTCTTTTTTTTAAATTAAATATGATAATATTATTAAAATAATTAATAAATTAAATAAAATACCGAAAAGAATATATTTTATGAAATACTTTATTTAAATAAGGATAGTTTATGAAACGGTGGGAGATCATTATTGTTATTTTCATCGTTGCAGGTATCTGGGCTGCCGGATATTTACTTAGCAAAGTGATGGGAATGGCATAAAAAAAAACATTTGATTGATCGTTGATGCTTTTAAAAAAGGTCAAGTAATAATTTAACTGAAGAAAAAAATTAATATGGTTTTTTAATTCTCCTTAGAAAATAAAGTGGTTTGAAGAATATGAAATACGATATCGTTGCAATCATTTGGAATGATGCATTTGCTTTTGAGGAAGAAGAACTCAATGATGAAAATTTTCAGTTGTCACCAACCTTACAATGTGGTCTCATAGTTAATGAAGACCATGAAAAAATTCGGCTCGTCCATGGTTTTAGCCTAGATCATGATGAACATGATTTTATAGTTATACCAAAAGCTAGTATTATCAATCAGCAAAAAATTGGAGTCTTTGATAGTAAAAAAAGAACAATCACTCCATCTTCTAAATAATCATAAAACGACATACTCACTATCCAAATTATTCAGAAAATTAAATGTTCATATTTTTGAATAATATCTAATATTAGTTTATAATGATATTTTCACCATCGAGATTATACATCGAATCTTTTCTTCTTGATAAGTAAGCCGTTTTTGAAGTGATGATAGTAAATGCATCTTCATCTTCTTTCAAAAAGAAATCAAACCATCCTGTAGCATATCGAACAATCATGTTTTTTTGCCAATTTGGACAAGGACATAATTTTCCAAAAGCAGTCGTGAAACCGATATGAGTACTATATCTTAGATAGATACATTCTTTTGGGGTATTGCTGAGTTTATAACAAAGTTTTGAAATGGGGAGACTGAGTAAACCAAGATCATTATCTCCACAGATAAACTGTACAGGAACACTTATTCTTCGCATTGAAATTGGATTTGCATGAGAGAGAGAAACAACTGCTTTAAACCGATGATCCCTAGCCGCAGTTTCCGTAGCTGTTATCCCACCAAGAGAATGACCAATGATACCAAGTTTATCTTGATTAATATGATCACGTACTGAACTGTTTGTTAAAAGATAGGTTAACGCATCTGATGCTGCAGTTGACCAATGTTTATGCAAATAATGATATGGTGTTTCAGCATAGGAACCAAACCTGAAAAAAAGATTGAATCTTTGAAACGAGATATTTCTGAGTGAAAAAAGCCCTTCTGATCTTCCAAGCCCGGGCGGATCATATAAGATAACAATATATCCCTTTTGGGCCAGTGACTTCGCAAGCCAACTGTATGCACTAACATAAGCAGGAAGTCCTTCACAAAAGACCAAAGCAGGATGTGACTTATTTTGTATAGTTGGATAATACAATTCACCATAAAGAGTATATCCATTACTCTCAAATGTGATATTTTCTTTTTGTATTGGTTTTTTATTTGGGAATGCTTGTCCATTAAAAGACCACACTTCACATCCATCAATACCATTCATAATTCCTGCGTATAACCGATTATTGAATGTGGTTAGAATACGAGCTCCAATATTGTTTGAATCATCAAATCCATTTCCCAACCAACGGTCATTTATCGATTTTATTTCATCTCCAATCATTTGCTGCCATTTATCTCCATTATGAGTATACCAAATCTCACAGCCACCTCCAGAAGTAAAATCACAGAGACCATTTGTGAATTCAAAACTGATATTGCATTTGATAAAATTCTCCCAATGTTCTGTAAAATTAACTAAATAAACTCCAGGATTCATTGTTCCTACAAAAAGTAATCCATTATACACTTCCATTGACCAGCAATAAGTATTTGTTCTATCATTAAAACCAAGGTTTTTTCCATCATCCTCTGTTAATTTTTTTCCAACCACTTTTGAAAAATTCAATCCATTATATTTCCAAATTTCAAAACCTGGGCTGAGTACTTCTAGCATTTTTATAATACATTCAGGGGAGCGGTGGTCAATGTTATTTAATCTAAAATGAAATGATGGTGTTGAAGCAGTCCCAATATACAATTCATCTTTATATACTATCATCCGTCTGATTCCATAGTTTAGGAGTCTAAGTGGCATGTTTACATGAGTGAATCCTCTTTTAAGTTGGCCTCGGTCTCCAACTAAGCATTCCCACGTTATTCCATTACTAGTTCTCCATAGTTCACAACCTGCAATGTTAAATGTTCCCACATAAAGATGTTCTTGTGTTGAATCATTATAAACACACAGCTCCCAAGCGTAAATGTTTCTATCTAGCAATCTGTTTTTTTTGGAAAACCCATGTGGTAGGGTGCTTAGAGATTCTTCTCCACCGATAACTTGCTGCCAGATATTTCCATCTGTTCTCCATAGTTCACATCCGTTCTCCCAGTTCATAGTCCCAATATACAACCATTCGTTTAATGTAGCTGCTGCATATGCTGCAGTATTATTTGGATTTCCAAATCCATTTGATGTATTACCATTGCCCTTAAGGTGAATGATTGGTTCCCATGCTCCTTGTAATGGATCAGTTGTTCTCCACAACTCACATCCTTGTTTAGGATTCCATGTACCTGCATAAAGATAATCAATATTTTCTTTTGTTTGAAATGGAGTAAGAAGAGTTAATTCTAGGTTATTAGAATTGTTAAATCCATTTGATATTATTGATTCTGTTTCATTACCTACGGATTGTTTCCATCTATTTGTTTCGTTTAAATACCAGATTTCACATCCATCACTTGTTAACTGTTTGAAGTATTGTTCTATTGAGTTGACAACAAAGAGATCGAGTATTCTTTGATTTCTGATAAAAAAGTGTGTGAAATAAGTACTACCCGATTTCAATAATAATTTTGTCAACAAAGCATATGCCTTTAAAATAGGGAAAAAAACACTTTTGTTCATTTGTTGTTTCTTGTTTATATTTCCAGTCCCGAAAAAAAGGTATTCAGATCCATTAACTGAAAATGTTGACTTTCCTCTGAGATTTATGTTATGTGAATTATTGAATCCGTTTTGTAAAGATCCAATTGGATAATCACCGACTAGTTGTGACCAGCTGCCAAAACACATTTCATCATCTTCATCATTTGATTCATCAATAGTTGAGTCTATATGTGATGAACTGAAATCGTTTTGTATACTCTTAATTTCATTATGGTCTGCTATACAGCATTGGAACAAACTTATCGATAATAAACAAAAAACCGAAAAAAAAACGATTAACTTTTTTGAAATAATATGTTGCATAGACTTATCCGCTCCCGTTCCAAATATTCAAATATTTAATAATAATGTATTCGTTTTATATAAATTTTAAATATTTTATGGTTTTCATGATTTATAAATCTTTAGTAAAATTTCATTACTAATAATGTGTTTAAATGTTTATAAATTCAGATGGGGCAAAAAAACTATTTAAACTATCTAAGAGATAATATAATAATATAATGAAACCAATAACATTTATTAAAACTGGTAGTTGGAAACTATTTTCAGTAATAATTATATTTCTCTTTCTTTTTAACGTAACATTTGTAATCTATCCATTTTCTCTTCTTAATACAATAGAGACTCCTGAAACAAATCTAAAAATCACAATTTACGAATTAAATTCAACCTCTGCTTGTATTAACAGTAGTTTTTTTATGGATAATCCAAATGATTTTTCAATTAATCTAAAAAATATGAAAATTGATACTATCTTACCAAATGGGCAATCAATTGGTCAATTAAACATCTTTGAACAACAATTACCACCAAAAAAAGAAATTGAGTTTCATGAGAACTTCACCGTCTGCTTTCACGGTCAAAATCCTCAATTACTCCATACTGAAGTAACAGGTGAAATAGAAGCTTCCATAGGTCTTTTTAAAACTAATCTACCACTAACAATCAGTGTTGATACAGATATGAAAAATATCATTAATGACGTTCAGGTACCCGTCATTCATTCAAATATTAAAGTTGATGAACTCAATAAAAACAATGTCGCTATCTCTTTACAATTAGATTCATATAATCCAAATTCCTTTGATATGGACATTACCAATATTTCAGTAACCATAACAACAGATAATGGAAACAAAATGGGGATGGTTACCACAAACGATGCTTTCTTATCCGCTAAAAGTTACAAAACAGTAAACGGATCTGGAACCATTCTATTGAATGCACTAAACGCAGAATATTTACTAGTAAATATCTCTATGGACACAAAAGTGATCATAGCTGGTTTTAATAAGGAATCACCTTTACAAATAACATCAAAAGTTGATCTTCCAGATCTTGATACCTTACTTTCAACCTCGTTTCCTACAGATGTAATTATACAAGGAGATTATCATCCTTCATTACATGGATTGATTGACGATATTACATTTATAGTAAGAAATCCTAATAACGTTGAATACACTCTTAAAGACATCCAAGTAAATATCTATCGAATTGATAATGATAAAAAGACATTAATTGGTAATGGAACAATCGAACCGGGATTAATTCAAGCGAATTCATCCACATCTCTTTCTGGAGAGGTCCTTATCCCTTATAGAAAAATCTTAATTCCACCATTAGGAACACGAATTTTACCTGATTGGTTAGAAGTAAGCATTCGAGCAAACGCGACCATAAAAGGGTTGCAAAACTATATGTGGGTTGGAATGATTGCATATCAAGATTTCAATCCTTTACGAAAGGATACAAATACATTAAATCATACAGATATATGGTATAAATAAGGAGGGTATGTCCATATAAAAATCTTGTATAGTGTGTGTGGAGAAGGACTAGGGCATGCAAGTAGAAGCCGAATTGTCATAAAACACCTCTTACAAAAAAATCACCAGGTCTCAATTATTGCCGGTGGAAAAGCATATTCATATTTGTCCAATATTTTTCAAAATGTTACAAAAATCGAATGGCCAGGAGTAATATATTCAGATAACGCAATAAACATATTCCATACTATGATTCATATCAGTTATCGAACGCTTGTTGGCTCCATTCCATCCTTTTTTAAGCTTAGAAAACGTATTAAGAAAGAAAAGCCAGATGTTTTAGTAACAGATGCTGAACCAATTAGTTATTATGCAGCTCGATTGAGTAAAATACCTTGTGTAAGTATTGATAATCCTCAAGCTATGCTTTATAGAAAGTATTCTGTTTCTCTTAGTGAAATCATTCCATATATCATATTTTCTGTTACTATTAAACTTTCATTATTTGGAGCAGATAAATATCTCATCTATGATTTTTCAAATAAACAAATAGCAAAAGAAAACATCATTTTTCTTAAACCTCTCATTCAACAAGGAATTTTAAACCAAACTCCATCCTATGGAAATCATGTTTTCGTTTATCAAACATCAAAAACCAATAATAACCTACTTACTATTTTACGTAAAATAAACGAGCAATTTATTATTTATGGATTCAATAAAAACTATCGGGAGGGGAATTTACAATTCAAAAAATTCAATGAAAACGAATTCTACGAAGATATTTCTCAATCAAAAGCAATAATATCTAATGGTGGATTTACCGTTTTAAGCGAAGCATTATATCTAAAAAAACCGATTTTTTCAATCCCTCTACGCAATCAATTTGAGCAAGTAATTAATGGTAAATTCATCATTCAACTCGGAGCAGGAGTTTCATATGACTGTGTCACCGAAGCTCGTCTTAAGAATTTTTTATCAAAACTTTCAATCTTTCAAAAAAATTTAAAAAAATATGATTCCGGGAATCAATTAGAGACATTAGAAGTTATATCTAGAGAAATAGAGAATATCTAATAATTCATATCAATAACCGTAGTAACACCCCAATTCTTTGAATCGAACTTGATAATAAACGAAAAAGATTATTAACCAATCAATATTTACCAGGAGACCTAGAACAAAGCAAGTCTTAATCTGTAATGCGGATGTGATCTAGGGGTTATGATTAGAGCCTTCCAAGCTCTCTGCCCGGGTTCAAATCCCGGCATCCGCATCATTTTTTTCATAGTAAAAAAATTTCTTGGTGCAGGGGTAGCCAAGCCTGGCCAACGGCGCAAGGTTCAGGGCCTTGTCCTGCAGAGGTCCAAGGGTTCAAATCCCTTCCCCTGCATATTTTTAGTACTTTCAACAGGAGAAAAAACAAAATTTATAAAAAAATCAATCCCCTACACACTTTCACCGGTGAAAAACCATATTTTTTTGTTGGATTGCCACATGTCATTTTTATACGTTGAAAAGGATTGAAATAAAAAATAGTAATTTATAAACTACCACTAAAAAAACTCAAATATTAAT
>CAZOPW010000077.1:0-6510 GCA_964581795.1 uncultured Thermoplasmatales archaeon
TTAGGATAAAACAATAATGTTAAATGTTTTAGTGAACACATTTTTTTGTACTCATGTACAATCTATATAGAATAAAATCAAAAATTATATATACATATTAATATAAAATTAATTTTGATTGCTATGAAGAAAAAAACTGAAAAAAAAGACAAGCCGAAAACAATTTCTATCCTCTTTGTTCAAGAAATGTAAAAAGGCTTTGATAATAAAACTTATTTAGCTATCATAGCGCGCAACCAGTCAGCAACATTTTCAGCATGATCTGCAATATCATCGACCCAATCAGCAATTTTTAATAAATGATACACATCCATTGGTTCAAGGTCTTTTTCCATTTCATAGATCCCTTTGGTCATATCATACTTTTTTTTATCTGCTTTATATTCTAACTCATGGACTTTATAAATGAATTCTTTCGTTTGATCTCGTTCCCTTTTAACAAAACTTGTTTCGACTAAATCCTTAATATTTTCCACTGCATCTTCCATCGCCTGAACTGTCTTCATTACAAGTTTTGAATGTGAAATGAATAAATCCTGCAATTCCTCTGGAATCTTAGTACGCCGCATATTAAGCATATGAGCAAGATTATCAGCATGATCAAGAATAGCATCCTGTTCACGAAGAGCCCACAAAAATTTACCCTTATCAACTGGCATAAACAAGGAATTCGGCAGGTGATTTCTAAGATTGCCCTTAATAATATCTGCTTCATGTTCAATTGTTGAAATTTTCTTCGTTAATTTTGAAAAATTATGATAGTCCCCATGATAATATTTAACCAAACCCTCACCTAACAAATTGATACATTCCCTCACCTTCCCCATATGATCCAATAATTGAGTAAATGGTGTTTTTCTTCTATATGTATCAGCTACAGGTGTCCTAAAATGATTTTTCTCTTCATCTTCCATAATACAATAACCTCCATTAAATCATAAAAATATTGTTGTTAATACTAAAAATATTGTAATACTTGTTATTGCTGCTACGGGTAATGTAATCAACCAAGAGATTACAATTTTTTTAATGATGCCTAAATCAATTGCTTCCAATCCTCTTGCAAGACCAACTCCAATAACTGCTCCAACAACAGTATGAGACGTTGATATAGGAAGACCTAGCTTTGATGCAACAAGGACTGTAGTTGCTGCACCAAAATCAACTGAGAAACCACGAGTGTTAGTTAAACTAGTTATTCTATGACCTACGGTTTGCATAACCTTTTTTCCCCAGGTTAAACAACCAATCGTTATACCAATACCCCCTAATGCAAGTAACCAATAAGGGACTTGAGCTGCTACATTCATTTCCCCTCGTTGAGCAAGAGGAATAATAGCTGCTACTGGACCAATAGCATTTGCTACATCATTAGCCCCATGAGCAAACGCGACATAACAAGAGGTTGTAACTTGTAATTTACGAAAAATACCTTCAACAGTAGCATAATCTTCTACTGATTTCGCCTGAATGTTTCGAAGTAAAAGCAATGTTATAATAATAACTAAAACTCCAACTATACCTGAAAAAATCATAGCATCTTCAAAAGTTATAACATTAAGAGTTACGCTTAATGACGTTTCTAAAAGAAGTGATGATACAACTAGAAATGCAGTAACACCGATTATAAAGGGCCCTACGATTTTTGCTGCTTCAACGGGGTATTCTTTAGCAAAAATGAGACGAACAATAATTTTAAAAACAAGAAATGCGAGAATACATCCAAAAACTGGTGAAAGTACCCAGCTCATCGCTACTGATCCAACCTTTCCCCATTGCACACAAGTTATTCCACTTGCGATAATTCCAAAACCCATTAAAGCACCAATTACTGAGTGAGTTGTTGATATGGGCATTTCGTACCAAGTAGATAATGTAACCCAAAGAGCTGCTGCGAGAAGTGCTGATACAAATCCGAAGAGTAAAATTGAAGAATTTGGAATCATTGAAATATTCACGATTCCACCTTTAACAGTTTCGACTACATGTTCCCCAACAAAAACAGCTCCAATAAAATTGAGTATTCCAGCAATTATTACGGCTTGTTTGAAAGTAATAGCATTTGCACCTACTGCCGATGCCATTGAATTTGCCACGTCATTAGCACCGATACTCCACGCCATGTACAGCCCTATAGCAGCGGCTCCAGTGATAATGAATAACGAATAAGAGTCTACGATTTATCTTTCCCCCTAAGTAGTACCGTTGATCTATGTATCTTGCCTGATAAGTATATACATTTTCCAGATGAATATAGTTTATATAGATAAAAATTACGAAATAATCAGAAAAAATCTTATAATACTCCATATAACAAAAAAGGAAAATACGAAATATAATAGGATACAATTTTGTATTTTAAAGGATTTATTTAACTTAAATAAACATATTCTTTGGAAATAGGGTCAAAAGCAATTTTTTCACCAGTTACATTAGCATCATAACCTGGATAGCCATATGTTCCCGCAGTTGGATCCAAGACAACACTCTGTTTTCCTTTAAGAATGTAAGAGGAAATAGTATCATTTTTAAAAAGCATATAAAATGAGGGTTTAAAATATAATTCAACGTCAACGGAAACCGAAGCAGGTCGAAACCCCTGATTACGCAATCCTATTCCACCATATTGTTGAATTGTGCAGTTATCAGTAACCTGTGTTATTCCTTTATACACACAATTCGAATAATGTTGAAATGAACTTTGATTAAGTGATGTGTTAAATTCTTCATAGGATGGCACGAGATAAACATCAATTGGGCGAGATGAAGTTATAGTATATGTAAAAGTGAGGGATTCATAAGAATCATTAAGATCACCGCCATCCCCTCCATAATACCATCCTGAATCAACTTTCAGATTTTTACTAAACTGTTGTCTTATAGTTTTGTTATTATCTTGTTCAACCTGATTAAGTAATGATTCCTCAACATAAGGCCATAATGAATTCGGATGAATATCTACTGCTAACGCATAGGCATGATTATCTGTTAAGACTAAATAACTCTCAACCCCTACGTTTTCTAAAAGAGAAATTAAAAGTATCGATAAATCTTCACAATCTCCTCCATGTATTGCAATCGTATCAAAAGGTGATTGAATAACTTCTTCATCTTCAGGATCAGAAATATACTGATAATTCTCAACGATATGACGATAAATTTGATTTACGACACATGCATGATTTGTTGTGTTGCAATCCTTTATAATTGAAAGTGCATAGTCTTTCAAATAAGAATCATCAACTTTTATTTCCTTTAAATATGGGTTAGCTCTCATAATGGTTGGATCGATATTGAAATTGGAGATATTTTCAAAACAACCCGATAAGCTTAATACTAAAATTAGAGCGAATAAATATTTGATATATTTTAACAATTTTGTTATCATTATTCATTCATCCATATTGATCTTCTTCCTCATTTATCCTCATCTGTATTTGATGAAAAAGGTTAATAGTTCTCATTATTAAACTGAAATGGATTTATCATACCTGTTTTCCAAGCCATAGAAATTATCACAATAATTGATAGAAGTAATATAAATATTATTATGATATTTAGAATCATTGATAAATAATTTGTAAGGAAAATAAAAAAAATACTTATAGATTTTAATATCATTTTTGTTATTATTAAAGTTATCATGATATGATATATTACATCAAATGATTTTATAAAATACCATCCAACTTGTGAAATATAATTTTTCAACCCATACATCCACATTACTATTTTCATACTACCTAATAAGAGGGACGATAGTAAAAAATCTGCAATATAAGCACATAATGGAAATGAAGAAATAAAAACAATTTACCAATAAAATAGAAAAAAATAAAACAACATTCAAATAAAAAAACATTAACGATTTAACCATATGATAAATTGATCAAAAACAGCTAGGGACTATGCTGTTTTTAGTAATTATGTAGATTACGTTTTTATACAAGGAAACATTTATGTCTTATAACTGTATATGGTTTTATCGGATGGGATTGCACATGAGACCAAATCAGGAAAATGTGGAGAAAACACAAAGAAGGCAGGAAGAACAGTTTTTTCACGAAGACGTAACGATGGATGAAGATGAATCATCGATGATGATTTCGAATGATCAATCCAATCAATCAGTAGTCAGTAAACTTCAGAAAGAAATCGATAAACTTCAACGTGAAAAAGAATCTTTAAAAATTGATAACGTGTGTTTACAACAACAAAATCATGATTTAAAAAACCGTATTGATGACGTTGCATCTCGTTATCCAAAAACAAGTATTCTTCTTGGTAAAAAACCAGATCAATCCAAATGGAAAAAAGGAATTGGTATTAAATTAAAGAAAAGAAAATAAAAAAAATGAATACCCTCATTTTTTGAGGGGTATTTATTCGTCTTTTTTTTATTGAGTTGCTTTTTGTTTCTTACCTTTTGTTTTCGTTTGTTTTGTTTGTTGTTGCTGTGTTTGTGTTTGATTTTGTTTTCTGTTTTGACCTTCTTGTGTTTGAGCAGCGATAAGACAACCACGAGCAACGGAGTGTAATGGATCTTTTGCACGAACAATCTTTGAAAGTTCAATTCCAAGTTTTGCATTAGTTATTTTCTTTTCAAACATTTGGAAGAATCCCTTTGGTAATGAACTTCCTCCAGCAACAGCGACAGGGAAAGCAACATCAGGTGGTGTGATGTGGGCTAATCTTTTCTTTAAATGTTCAATTACGTAGGAGATCAATGCATCATAATAGATGTTTAATGCTCCTTCCGGACTGCCAACAGTCACTCTATTATTAAGTGATGAAACTTTTTCTTTTGTTGCTGTAACTCGTTCTTTTGTAAGTCCTGTTGATTTAGCTGCTTGTTCATCGATCCAATCACCACCTCGACCAATACTGAATGACATTAATGGAGAGGCCATATATGCAAGTGTCACATTGGTTAAACCTGCACCAAAACTGACTCCTAAACCAGTGAAGTTATAATCAGCGAGTTCAGAATAAATGACCGCCAATCCTTCATCAATGACTCGAGCATCGTATTTTAATCGCTTGGTTAATGCTTCCATTGTTTTTTTATGATAAAGCACATCCATGTCTACATCAATTGGGTCAGCGGGGGTGGAAATATAAAGGACTTCATTTGATCCTTTTGTATCACCAAGAACTCGTTCAACGATGAGTTGCATAATTGGAATTGCTTCTTTTTCCTGAGGGCTAACAATTCCGTGTTTCATTGGCCTGCGTGCTTCCTTTTCAAAGATCGTTGCAAATTTAAACGCATCTTCTCCAAGCAGTCGTATTCCATCGTCATCTTCAATGTAGAGCACTTTAGATGTGTCTAACATGTTTTTAGTCAAGTCACTGGAGTCTATCTGCATAAATGCATTTCGTTGTCTCTTAAAAATTATATCTTCACCATCTCTGTCTGCAGAAATGATGTTCATGGTACCTATATCTAATCCTTTTGCCAGATTGCATCACCATCCATAACTGCTATCTCTTATCAACTACCTGTTTAAAAACATTTCGAGAAAATGAAGAGAAAAAAATTAGTTTTTATGAAAAAAGTTGTGAAAAATGTTTGTAATTTTCTTTTTATGTGTTGAATCAGTGTTTAAAGTATCTGAAAGAAGCATTGATGCTTTATCAATTCCTGCCCCTCCCCATTCCTCCTTTGCACCGGGATTTAAGGTCTGTTGTAGGACCATTGCCTCATTCATTGTATCTTTTCGTTTAATGATGGTTTCTGTATTGGCACTCCCTGAAGATACTCTAAATGTCGGCCCAGTTGACAGATTAAATTGTAATCTATCTGCAGCTTGCTTCAATGTTTTTTTGATTGCTTGATCAATATCACGTTGAATTTCTTCATCAGTGTATTCCCTTTGCTGTTTTTTACTAGTTTTTACTGCAGATTCAGTTTCTTGGCTTTTTCGGAGGATCCAAAGTGTGACTTGACCAAATGCATTTCCCATTAGTAGGAGGAAACCTAACAGATAGGCAAGTAAGATGTAACTAATTGTTGGATAATACCAGTTTGTTTCAAAATTTAAGTAAAATGTGACAATACCCACTATTGCAAAAACGGTTCCTACTGAAAAAATGAGATATCCTTTTTTTGATTGCCTGAGCATGAAGTTAATTCCAAGTGTAACTAAAAGAAGACCAACTCCCATATACGTAACAGTATCAGCAACTAGTTTTGCTTCAGAGAGAGTATTAATTTGAAAAAACATTATCGACGCTGTTGCAAAGCCTATAAGTATGATTCCAGCCACAAAGAAGAGGGTGCCGAAATAATAGATAGTTTCCCCTCTCCGTGATAACTTATCCTCATCTGATTTCAACAACTTTTCCTCATGTGCGCGCATCCAACATCCATTTATTGGTATATATTTTTAGTATAAAAGGATTTGGTGAAAAAATAGGAAATATAACGTTTTGGTATAATGATAAAATGTCAATATCAGTTAACAATATATATTTATGATTTAATATTCTTTTTTATTTTTATGTTTA
>CAZOPW010000078.1:0-6397 GCA_964581795.1 uncultured Thermoplasmatales archaeon
CCCTCGACATCACGGTCTTCAGCCGTGCACTCTCCCAACTGAGTTACCGCAGCATGGTGTACCGGTAGAGTATTAGGAACTCATTATTGAATGTTACGCAAGATCTCATCTGTTGTAGCATGTATATGTTTTAATGCGTTCATGAGATCTTTCATCGTTGGTTTGAGATTATCTGTGACGACTGCGCCACGAGATGATGGTTCGATAAGTCGTTCTTGTTCAAGAATTCGAAGTGAATATCGAACCATATGTTGAGGATACCCGGTCATTTCAGATAATTTAATGATGCCCATTGGTTGATGTTCTTTTAACACAGTTAACACATGGATATGTCTTTTGAGAATATCCAGTTCATTTTCGATAACGCTAGTAAGTGCACATTGAGCATTTCTTTTTTGTTCCATTCCTTTTAATCCTCTAATGTTGTTTGACAATGGTAATTAACTCCCCTTATTTAAAAATCTCTATTTACAAGAGGCATACCAAGTTGAATGATAAATATCATAATTTGGTATCTCTTTACGCTAAAAGGTTAAAAATGATGGCTTATTATGGTATAATTCACATACGTTAAAATCATGCCAACGGAGTATTCTTATGATTAATTCAATGAGACACAAAGCAATCATTGCAATTCTAGTCTTACTTCTCATACCTTCTTTATCTGGTTTTGCAAATGCAGAACCGATTATTCTTGATTTTTTTTATTCAGAAAGTTGTGGAACCTGTCTTCCATTTAAGGAACAAATCATTTCTGATTTCAAAGACAATCCAGAGTATGATGATTTTTTAACGGTTAACATTAAAGATGTTGATAACGAAAAGTTTCATGATGAATGGCGAGATGAATATGATTATTACCCGTATCCTTTTGTAATCATTTTTAGTCCGTATCAGGAATCGGAGATAATCGGTGAATTTGAAATAACAACCGCGTTTCTATCAGATGTCATCTATGAATTCTATTTTAACACTGATATCATTCCAACGATTAATTCCTCTCAGATGTTAACAGGTGAGTTGTATTATAGTGAACCTTGTTTGTCGTGTGAAGCGTATTTTTCTCTTTATCATCAAATTGAACAGAATTATTCAGGTAATTTTACGTTCATCATGCAAAATATTGATGAAAACGTATCTGCATTACAAACGTATCAACAAATTATTAATAATTCTAATAAATCATTTTCAGAACCATTACTTGTTTTCTATGAGAATTCTTCTCTTCTTTGTATTGTTGAAGAACAAAATATCACTAAGGTTTCAACGTATGTACATAATGCTTTAAAGGAATTTGTAACAAAAATCGATCCAAGTGATGATGACGATAGCATTATTCATACACCATTTGGTCCTATTGATCTTAAAGCTTGGTCGTTACCCGTTTTAACAATAATTCTAGGTGGAATTGATAGTTTTAACCCGTGCGCATTTTTTATTTTAATATTTTTGTTGAACTTGTTGATTTATGCAAAATCTCGTCGGAGAATGCTTCTTATCGGTGGTATTTTCATCTTTTTTTCTGGGCTTCTTTATATGGTGTTTATGTTCTTTTTATATGGATTGTTCAGACAACTACAGACAAATCCAGCAACCCTTCTTATTATCACGATAGCAGTTGGAGCAATTGTTCTTCCAATGGGTCTATTAAACATTAAAGATTTTTTTTATTTTAAAAAAGGAGCAAGTTTAAGTATTCCTGATTCAAAGAAACCAAAGATTTACAAAAAAATGAGAGATCTTGTGAAAAATCCTAAGCTTGGAGCAACGATTCTTGGAACGGTAGTTCTTGCTGGAACCGTGAATTTTTACGAATTATTATGTACCCTTGGATTACCTTTTGCATTTACAAAAGCGTTAACGAATTTCAATAGTATCTCAGCTGATTCAGCAACGTATTATTTTTACATCATTCTTTACAATGTTGTGTATGTTATCCCCTTGTTTGTTATTGTGCTCATTTTTGTTATCACACTAGGAAAACGGAAACTCACGGAATGGCATGGTCAGATCATGAAACTTGTATCTGGACTCATGCTAACCATGTTTGGAATTATTTTTTTAACAAATTATCAACTCTTAGAAAACGTAATCACCCCCATTCTTTTACTTTTGATTAGTCTTACTGCAACAGCAATTATAGCGTTTTTGTATAAAAAATACGTTGGTATCCCAGAAGAAAGTGATAAGTGATCATAATAGGTTATCGTTTGTTTTTATAATACAAACCGATGATGATAAACACAAGCGCAAGCAGTCCAATTGATCCCATGACTCCTATGGTTAATGCCGTCCATAAGGTTGGACTTGGTTCAAGTGCTCTTCCTTCAAGGAGTTGGCCTTTGTCACTATCCCAAAGAAATGTCCACGGTTCATCTGGTAAAACAGATAGTGTTTTGTGAAGAATTGATAGTAATAAAATATGTTCAGATAATGAGGGTGTATCTGCCCACTCAGCTTTTCGGATGTTTTTTAAATAGATTAATCCAAGGATGAGTGATTCTTTAAAAGCGGTCGTATTTTGTGAATCATCCATGGTTTTTGAAAGGTTGTATGCTTGACTCATACTATTAATACTGTGTAATTGATGTACTAATTGTTCGGTGGGATTATTTTGAATGTATTGACCAAGGGTGTCGCCTGGTCGTTTTCTTTGTTGAATATGTTGTAATTGGTTGTTGATATGGATAATCAGAGAATACGGTTGAATGAATTGTTCATCAATTGTATATATTGTTGATAGAGGTGTTGTAAAAAAGGAGAGGTTATAAATTTCAGTGTTGTTCGTATTATTTTTTGTAAATGATTGATAGTGATTGTATAACGTTTCATTATATGCTTGAATAATCATTGCTATCTCTTGTTGTTTTGAATAATTATTTGTATAATCATAATGGAGGATGAGGGCTTGTAATGCAGCTGATCCTTCTTGGGATACTACTTGTGATGTATTGAATAAGTGAGATTTCGTTGTAGAAAAAAGAATATGGTTTGCAATACGTTCTTTTGTTGATTCATTGGAAAAAGAAGATGGAATACGGTAGAGAAAATTGAGTAATAATGCGTGTGTGAATAACGAATGATTCGTTTCATTTTCTGAATAATCATTGAGTATTCCTTCAACAGCATTGGTTAATATTTCATTTGATGAAGAGATATCAGATGCATATAATTCTAGGATTATTCCAGTTAAGATATGATCAGTTAGTGTTAATTCATTTGTTTCATTCATGAGTCTTCCAGTTGACTGATTAAGAGTATTTTGAAACCAGCTGAGGCTTTCTTCTTGGATTTGTATTAAATCCTGGCGTTGTAAACTTGGTGCTCCAGAAGTATCTTGAGCATTAAGTAAAGGAGTAAAAATACTACTTAATAAAATGATACTAACAATGAGCACTTGAATGCTTGTTTTTCTAAAGTGTTGATGATTTGAAAGCATGTAAGCTGAAAACAGAGATTATCATATTAAAAAATATTGAAAAAAGAAAGGAAAAAAAAGGAAAAAGTGGTTTTATTTTTTTGATTTCTTCGATTGGGATTTCTTTGAAGATTTTTTCGAAGAACTTTTTTTCTCTTGTTTTTGTTGACGTTGTTTCTTTTCTTGTTGCTGTTTATTTTTATATGTTAGATACCCAAACACGATGATTAAAAGAATGATTAAACCAACGAGAACATACACTGCAAGATTCAAACCGTCATCTTGATCGGTGGAATATGCTTTTAACGTATCTGTTTCCGTGTTAAACGTGTAATCCCACGTGCCATCATCATCTGCATCAATAAGATACACATTTTCTTTTTGTTCTTCAACATCAGTTTCCTGATCGGTTTCAGTGTTTCTAAATGTATCAAATATTCCATCACTATTCGTGTCAATGAGCCATCCGTTGATTTCATCATCAATAACATATACGTCAACCCAAACCGTTGCGGTTGTTTCATCAGTTGCATTTTGTTCATCTTTTGCAGTAACCGTTACATCATAAACTCCATAGGTTTCCCATTTATGAGTTGCTTCAAAAGATTCAGTACTATTGTATCTTTCAGAAGTCATGGAATTTGTGTCATCCCAGTTAATCGTGTATTCAATGGTATCGTTCTCATCAGGATCAGTTGCACTAATCGTAAATGTAACGTTAGTGTCTACTGATGTTTGTGTAGTATCTGGTGTTATTGTTACATCCGTTGGAGGATTGTTTCCAACAATGATTTCAATAATAAGTGGTTCATCTAAACTATCAGTGAGACCACCGGCATCTTCAACAGTCAACATCACTTCATAGGTACCCGTTGAAGTAAAGGTATGCGTAATCGTTTCGCCATGGCCGATTGATCCATCATCAAAATCCCAAGTGAAATTCAAATCAGTTCCTTCTGGATCACTACTATCGCTTGCATCAAAACTAAATTCTGTACCAGGTGATCCAGTATTCATATTTACTGTTGCGACAGCAGTTGGTTTTGCATTATCACCGGGGCTAGCAGTATCGTCTCCATCAGTTATTGGTCCTGGTGAAGGACCTGGACTCGGTCCTGGACCTGGTGTTGTTGGTTCTTTTTTTGTTTTAAAATTCCAAACAGGGCCTTCTGAACTAGCATCATGTTCATCAGTAGCAACAATTTTCCAGTAATACATAGTTTCATAGTTTAATTCTTCTAGATCATAAGTAGTGGAGTCGTAATCATCTGCTACTTGAGATGGGGTATCATCAGTACCAAAAAAGATTGTATATGTGATGTTATCTCCATCTGGATCTGAACATGACCAACTCAGATCAACATTAATATTTTGTCCTGTGGCATCATCAGATGGATTTTCACTTGATGGCTTCTGAGGTGGACGATTTTCTGATGAATCAATTGTTAAATTGAAATTTTTATTTATATGTTTGTCAATTGTATGTGTGCGTACAGCTTCGTAAGTATATCCTTCATAGACGACATCAAAAATGACTTCATCACCAATTGACCCGTCAAAATCAAAAGCATAATATCCAAATATGCCAGTTGAAACATTCGCTTCATAGTTCAATCCTTCAATATGTGCAATGACTTCATCTGGTTGAATGAGTTCAGTATCATAGTAGACATATCCTCGAAAGCTCATTGGTTCTGCACTGCCTATTCCAACAAAGAACTGCAAGAAGAGTAGTGTAACTATTATCAACGATATTTTTTTAGTGTTCATATCATTCCTTCCCCATTAGTTTTTTTGTTAAGGAAACCTTCCATCTTGTATTTATAATTATTTATTATGGCGGATGAAAATATATTTTTGTATTGATATATTGACCTCAATTATAATTCCTCCATATAAACATATCCCTTTACAAGGCAAGGTTCCTCAGGAATTGGATCCAACAAGATTTCTTTGACAAGTGTTTCTCCAGGTTCAATAATCATTGCTTCAGACGTTGAGTTCATGTAATAACCGTCCTTTTCTGCATCAATATAATCAATCGTACTTATGTTTTCATCGAAGTCAGTCATACCTGAAGTATTTTCAACATGATGTACAGCGGGGACTGAAATATTGTAATAGCCTTCTACTGCGTTATAGGTTGCAATTGTTCGGTAAAATTCACCCTCATCATATGAATCAGGCCACATCCAATCATCAACATTTAATTCAATACTTCCTTTTAAGAATAAATCTGCATCTTCTATGTTTTCACCTGTAATACTATTATTTACAAAAACATGGACCCATGCATTATTTTCTATCATTGGAATCAATGAAATATTCATCCAAATTGTTTCATTTTCATTGATTGTCATACCCGGGTTCATAGAGGAACCTTCATGATGAGTTAGATATGCTTCTGCAGATACCTCCATTGCATAATCACCAGCGTAAGTTAGAATTTCGTAATACCCACTTTCATTTGTAACATCCATTTCAGACCAAAAGGACATTGTTGGATAAATTTCAACATCTGCATTCTCTATCCCTTCCATCGTTAAACTATCATTAATGTAACCTTTAATTGTAGAGGTATACGGTATTAACGATATATTCAACCATTTTGTATCTCCATCCCCAATTACAAATCCTGTTTGATTGATGATAAAGTTTTCTGCTGATGTAAACACTTCAAATTCTCCAGCAGCAATCATTGTTTCATAATATCCTGTTTCATTGGAATAATCCCATTGAATATATGGAGTAGTATTCTCATAAAATTGGATCGATGCATCATAAATTCCTTCATCAGTGTATCTATGTGTAATGTATCCCTTTACAACTGAATTTTCATCTGGAATTGGTTCAAGATAAACATCTATTCCAGTTTTCGTTTCATCTCCAATAGTCACACTTGTTCCATTCTGGTAATATCCTGATGCATAAGCAGTAACAGTGACTTCAGAAGGGGGAAGGTTTATTTCATAATATCCT
>CAZOPW010000079.1:0-6332 GCA_964581795.1 uncultured Thermoplasmatales archaeon
ATCATTACCAAGAAACTGGTAGTCCAGGATGGATTCGAGAAGACGTTGATAACAACGGTGAAATTGAAGTTTTAGATATTGTACAATGCAGTAATTACTATAATGTGGGATGGTGGCGATAAAGAATAGATACTATTAAATAAGAATGGAAAAATAACGAGATTGAGAATAAAATAATAAATTTGCATTTCAAATCTATATTTATTGGAATGGAAATCTATTATAAAAATGAGAGATGGAGATAAGAGAATTATATAATTAGTTAGATAATTCATTTAGCTTGGCCAAGGATCTTGAGGAAGATGGTATGAGAAGTATTCTCTTATTTCTCTAAGAGGAAATGAAGGTAATCCTGATGGGAAATATCATTAGAAACATAGTTGAATTACTCATTATTTCAATTATGGTAGTGATGGGTATTTCCACTGGTTTTCTTTTAATGAATGATGGAGTAGATGATGTAGAGTTTGTTGTTGACAATCAAACTTTTACGACAAATACAGCTATGGATTTTTCTAGTGTAACCATTGATTCAACATATATTAAATTCAATGAAACAGGTTTTTTTATTGATTCATCTAATGAAATCACAATAACGTTATCATATTTGCGAAGTAATATGAATACAGCTTCAGATGGAGAAAACGTAGTTTCTTTTACAGCTGATACAACAAGTGGATCAGTTTGGTTTAATATCTCTGGATTTCCAGCAGGTACTTCTTACATTGTTAAACGAGATACAGTTAATTTTGAGACGGTTACAGCGAATGGTTCTGGATATATTTCATTTTCAAATAATGAATGGAGTAGCCATACTTTTGATATTTATCAAGATGGGGAATCAAATACTGCTCCAGATGCGCCAACAAATCCGTCACCCTCTAATGGTGCAACTGGTGTGAGTACCTCTGCGACATTACGTGTTGATGTAATTGATTCAGATGGGGATACAATAGATGTGACGTTTTATGATAATAGTGATGATAGTGTCATTGGTGTTGATTCTAATGTAAATAGTGGTAGTTCAGCTTCTGTTTCCTGGTCTGGATTAAGTTATAGTACAATGTATTCATGGTATGCAATTGCCAATGATGGTGTTACTGATGGAGATGTCTCGTCAACTTGGACATTTACTACTGAAAGCGCTCCGAATTCACCCCCATATAGTCCAAGTAATCCCTCTCCAACAAATGGTGCATCAGATGTTTCAATTGAAGCAACATTGAGTTGGACAGGTGGTGACCCTAATGGAGATGATGTGAGCTATGATGTGTACTTTGATACCAGTTCCCCTCCATCTTCAAAACAAGCAAATAATCAAAGTGTAACAACATATGATCCAGGAACGCTTTCAAATGATATAACGTATTATTGGAGGATTGTTGCTTGGGATGAATTTGGAGAAAAACAAACAGGTTCTGTTTGGTCATTTTCAACAATCGAATCTGATGATGAGTCACCGGTTATCTCTAATGAAATGATTACGACTAGTAATCCAATTGATACAAGTATTGGCTGGGAGAACATTACGTGTTCAGTGAGTGATAACACTGCAGTTGACTCTGTAAAACTGAATGTTACCTATCCTGATGGAACAATAATAAATGTGTCTATGAGCCAAGCTAATGATGGATCATTTTATTATAATAACACGTTTACTCAAAGAGGGATTTATGATTATTTTGTATTTGCAATGGATACAAGTAGTAATTCAAATGTTGGTGAGCTTGGTTCATTTACTATTTATGCTAATTGGGATGTAAACAATGATGGAACCTGCAATAACCTAGATTTAGTAGCAATCTCAAATAAGTATGGATCTAGTGGATCAAATGGTTGGATTCGGGAAGATATTGATAACAATGGTTTTATCCAAGTACTTGATTTAAGTATTGCCTCATCTCACTTTGGAGATAGCTATGATGTGTAGGTGGAAGGACGTATGAAACATGTGAATCAATGGTTCCTATTCTTATTTGTTCTCAGTTTCATCCTTCTTTTTTCAGTTATCACTTGTTCAGCTGAGGATACTACTGTTCGGATTACTCCTTCTCAGCAACTTGTTTCTCCAGGTGATTCTTTTTCATTTAATGTAACGTGTACTCCGGGTCAGCCTGTGAAATCATTTGAATTAAAACTATGTTTTGATCCTTCATTGATGAGTGTTAGTTCAGTATCTGAAGGATTGTTTTTTGATGGATTTGACACGTTCTTTAACGATGGGGATATTGATAATACGAATGGAAAAATTACGGATGTATACAATTTGATTTTAGGACAAGGTAATGTTTCAAGTGAGCAATCGATGATTACGGTTTCTTGTATTGCTAAAGATTCTATTGGTCAGATATTGATCGATCTTTATGATGTGGGAGTTACCGATGAAGATGGGTATCTTACCATTAGTGTTATCGATGGAGTCGTTTCTGTTCAAGATGATGTGTTATTATACAATGCTAATCCATCGAATGGTTCAGATAGTGTTAATCCTGAATTAGGAAGTATTAGTCTAGACATTGAACATATCACAGGTGAATTGTTTAATTATAGTATAACAACGAATCCAGATATTGGAAGTCATTCTGCATCATTTCAATCAAATGGAACGAAAAGTTGTAGTATTTCTTCTTTAGAATTTAATTCAATTTATGAGTATACCGTTTCCGTTCAAGAAGTGAGTTCCGGTCAGTGGACGAATCAAACGTATTTGTTTGAAACAAGGAGTATGACCGCTGAGGATGTCATCACACTATCTAATCCAAGTCCTTCAAATGGAGCAAATGAGGTTAGTGTTGATTTATCTGAAGTATCAATTGGCATTCGTCATAGTACAGGTGAATCGTTTAATTATTCAATTGAAACATCTCCTAATGTAGGAAGTATTTCCAATAATTTTGAAAATAATGGGACGAAAACATGTGCTTTATCTGATTTATCTTACGATACAACATATACGTGGACTGTTTCAGTATATGATAGTAGTACAAGTGGTTGGTTGAATGATTCTTTTTCTTTTACTGTTGAATCTGAGCCGGAAGATAATAATCCAGGAGGAGGTGGTATTCCACCTGGTGGCGGAGGTGGTTTCTTTCCACCAGCACCTGTTGAAAACCAGAATAATGCACCATATAAACCAGTGAAACCGTCTGGACCGTTGTATATTGAACCAGGTGGACGTTTTTCATATGAAGCTCAAACCTATGATCCAGATGGAGATTTGATTCGATACCAGTTTCAATGGGGTGATGGAAACGTTAGTAACTGGACAGAATTTGTTAGTGGAAACCAGACGGTAACGATGTCGCATCAATGGATGCAAATTGATAATTTTTCTATTCAAGTGATCGCTCAAGATGAAGAAGGCTTGAATAGTAGTTGGTCTGAAGCATTAATTGTGTATTGTTCTTTTGGAGAAAATGATTCGTCTAATGGATCTGATCCTGTTGCTATGTTTGAATCTGTTGAAATTGATAAGAAAAATTTATCATTTACCTTTAATGCCAATGCGAGTTATGATGAGGATGGCTCCATTACGAGTTTTATTTGGGATTTCGGTGATGGAACTACCTCTACTGAAGTGAATCCTTCGCATTCATTTGCTGAACCTGGTTGGTATAATGT
This sequence comes from uncultured Thermoplasmatales archaeon, assembly GCA_964581795.1. GTDB lineage: Archaea > Thermoplasmatota > E2 > DHVEG-1 > DHVEG-1 > EX4572-165. Next base: position 3,622 of record CAZOPW010000079.1, read on the forward strand.
TACGTTGATGGTCACTGATAATGATGGAAATGTGTATAGTAAAACAGTAAGTGTGTTTGCTCAAGGTAACGTGGGTTCAAATGATGATGAAACTGAAAAGGAGGGTTCATTTCCATGGATTTACCTTTCTATTGGGTTTGCTGGAGTTGCAGTAGTTGTTGTCGTGTTTGGAAAACGGATTTTTTCATTGTTTTTTGAAATCGTTGAAGTCGATGAAAACAATAATCCTGTTGAGCAATCCGTTGAGTATGAAGGAACGTTTGTGGATCAAGTTCGACATGTTGAACAAAAACTAAACCCATTCCATTTGCATTCTCAAGATCACCATCGATCACCAATTGGTTTTCAAGCTGATTCTCATGAGGAATCAGACGATGCTGAACAGGAAAAGAAACAATCTCCAAAGCATAGGTTAAGAGATATTCATTTTATTCGGAATCAAATTGATGCTCATTTCTCTAAAGAAGATGAGGAAGACGAGTAACATTTTTTTGTTTTTTTGTTTCTTTTTTATGACAATGTATTTATATGTATCCAAGTTTCGCTTTCCTTGAATAAATACAGTGTGTTTGATACAGTTAGTCTTGAGGGAAAATCGTATATGAAGAATAAATCAATTATTGTCACTGGTGGAGCAGGATTCATTGGTTCTAATCTTACTGAAACCTTAGCAGATGAAAACCAAGTCACTGTCATCGATAATTTATCCACAGGATATAAACATAATATTCAACATCTTATAAATGAACAAAAAATACGTTTCGTGCAAGGAAGTATTTGTGATTTAAGTTTGCTTCAAAAAGAATTCAGTACTGTTGACCTTGTGTTTCATCAAGCAGCTATCCCCTCTGTTCCCCGAAGTGTGAGCGATCCCATTCAATCAAATAAAGCTAACATTGACGGAACTCTTAATGTTCTTGTTGCTGCAAAAGATAATAATGTCGATAAAGTCGTGTATGCTTCATCAAGCAGTGTGTATGGGGATTCACCAACGCTTCCAAAAAAAGAAGACATGAAACCAAATCCTCTTTCACCATATGCAGTAAACAAGCTTGCTGCTGAATATTATTGTACCGTGTTTACCAATGTTTATGATTTAAAAACCGTTTCACTTAGATATTTTAATGTTTTCGGACCTCGGCAGGATCCCAATAGTGAATACGCTGCCGTTATCCCTAAATTCATTAAGCTTATCGCTGAAAATAAATCACCAATTATTTATGGTGATGGTGAACAATCAAGGGATTTCACATATATTGATAATGTCGTTCAAGCTAATATTAAAGCAGCAGAACATTCAACAGTAACTGGAGTGTTTAATGCTGCGTGTGGATCAAAAATGACGGTGAATGAACTCGCTAGAGAACTTATGGATATTATTGGGAATCAAGTTGATGTGACCTATGAACCTCCTCGACCTGGAGATATTAAACATTCACTTGCAGATAGTTCAAAAGCACAACAAGCATTTGATTTTAACCCAGACACGAGCATTAAAGAAGGATTACAGGAGACTGTAAAATGGTTCCTCAACAAGTAACTGATGAAATTATTGGTATCGTCGGCCTTGGTTATGTTGGCTGGCCTCTTTTAAAAGAATTTGAAAAATATGTGAAAGTCATTGGGTTTGATGTTAATCAAAATAAAGTTGAAACTCTTCGACATCAAACAAATAATGCAGAAGTAACTACGGATGAAACACGGTTACAGGAAGCAACTATTGTTATCATCGCTGTACCTACACCAATTCTTCAATCTAAACAACCAGATCTTTCGTATGTTAAAAACGCTTGTGAACTTGTTGGGCGAAATCTTCAGAAACATGCGATTGTTGTCCTTGAATCCACTGTGTATCCAGGTGTTACTGAAGAGATCATGGCACCAATCCTTGAACAAGTTTCGGGATTAAAGCCGGGTGTAGATTTTTTTATGGGGTATTCCCCTGAACGAGTAAACCCTGGTGATAGTGACCATACGATTGATAAGATCACAAAAATCGTGTCAGGAATGAATGAGGAAACCACAAAACGACTTGCTGCAGCGTACGGTTTAGTCACCAACGTGTATGAAGCAGAAGATATTAGAACTGCTGAAGCAGCGAAAGTCATTGAAAACGTTCAACGAGATCTAAACATTGCTCTAACTAATGAACTCAGTTTGATTTTTCATCGACTTGGAATTGATACGAAAGCCGTGCTAGATGCCGCAGCTACCAAATGGAATTTTATTCGATTCACTCCAGGTCTTGTTGGTGGACATTGTATACCCGTGGATCCGTTTTATCTAGTGTACAAAGCTCAAGAAATCGGGCATCATCCACAAGTTATTCTTGCTGGTCGAAGTGTGAATGATCATATGCCAAAACACGTTGCAGAACTCACCATTAAAGCATTAAATGACGCTGGAAAAGTGATTAACGGTTCAAAAGTCTTGATTATGGGGCTAACGTTTAAAGAAAACGTGGAAGATACTCGTGAAACTCCAGTGAAACATATCATTAAAGAATTAAAAGAATTTCATTGTAGTCTCTATGGGTATGATCCATTGCTTTCAAAAGAAGATGTTGAATCCTTTGGCATTCCTGCTGTTAACTCGTTTTGTGATGAGCAATTCGATGCAGTTATCATCACTGTTGTTCATGATGCATTCAAACAACTTTCATTAGAAGAATTAAAAAAGAGTATGAGTGAATCACCGATCCTAGTTGATGT
>CAZOPW010000080.1:0-6229 GCA_964581795.1 uncultured Thermoplasmatales archaeon
TCATAATTAACATGTATATTGGCAGATTGGAAATAATTCCTGTAATCATGATGATTTCATCCATTTTACGACGGTAGGTAAAATTAACAGGTTTTTTAATCTTATTATACTTTTAATCAATATAAATTAGAAATCAACAAAAAACTAATAACGAAAACCGGCTACGTTAAACTACCTATTACGGACGCTTGATTTACTATAACCGGGCCTCAGAAACGCTTTCAGATAAACGTTGAGGTCAGGGCTAATAGTATAGTATTTAGTACCTAATTCCAATAGTTATCAGAATAGCTCTAAATTATTCTTCCCCTCTGTTGAATACGATCAAAAGCAAATGTTAAATTTAGCAAATCTCTTTTAATTATTTCTAAAATCATTTTGTAATTTATTATATAGAATCTCAATTTTTTTTATTGAAAATATAAAACAAAATACTGATTAAAATAATAGTGTAAACAAACCCAATTATCAAATGAAGATAATCATTCGAACCTGTTGCGATTACTTCTTTCAGAGCGATAAAACCCCAAAAGTTAGGAGCGGGTGAAAAAACATATTTCAGATTACCTGATATTAGAAATGTAAATAGTGGTAGCATGTAGATGGTAGCTGATATTTTAAAAATTGCAAAAGCCTGTACCTTATTTGTTGCAAAGGAACTGACAAGCATCGCTGAAAAAGGAGTTAACAAACTAAATAATACAGCAATTAGAATATATTGAATATAGGAAAACTGAGTGTTTTCAATCAATCCTGAAAGTGGTGGAAAAATTAAGAGGACGATAAATGAAAAAAAAGTGAGAAATAGCATTCGGTAAACAAGATATGTATTCCGTGAAATCGGCATAACTCGAAGAACGGTTAATAAATGCTCATCTTTTTCATCTAGAATAAGGAAAGATGCGATGAATCCATAAAGTATTGGTATAATAGTAACAAACAATAGGAAAAATATTGTGAAATTTCCTGCTAGAGGAATTGTTCCTTTCAAACTAGGTGCAATGAATTGAACAAGAATCTGAGAAAACATTATGAGTATTATTGGGTAGAGGATGGCAAGAGAGATTAAGAGTTTATCTCGAACGATATTTTTAAAATCATTAACTGCGAGTCGGAAAACTGTAACCATTTTTTATCCTCCTTTTAAAACAATATATTCATAAAATGCTTTTTTTGCCAGTAAGTATAAGAATACAATCCATAGAATTTGGTAGCCAATTCCATATGCAATTTCCCAAAGTTCAAGACTTGATGGTTGAAACACGCCATCAAATAAGATGAATGATGCTTGTGTTGGCCATAGGTAAAATATGGGGTTTTCAAAAAGGCCAAAAAGGTCAAGTAATGGAGGAAAAGTTAGCCCTAAGAAACCAATGATCATTCCAAGCATGTATCCATTTACACTTTGCATACGTGAAACAAGGATGAACCCGAGCAGGATTAACATCACTGAGGTTAACGTTATTCCAAGAAGAAGATAACCAAGATTAAACGATGTTTCATTGAATAGCTTCATTAATACTATAAATACTGATGCGGAAATAAGTGAAAGAATTGTTAAGGATATGATTTTTGATAATAGATAATCATCTGTTTTCATTGGAGTGATCACTAATGCTTGCAAGACGTTTTCTGATTTTTCAAAAAGCACTAGTGCACCAACAAAAACAATGCCTATTACAGCTGGATCAAAAAACAATAATACAGAGTGAACTTGTGTTTGATCCTGTAAGGATTGAACAGCTTGGGTAGAAAGGAAATACAGGATGACACTAAGAAGAGAAATGTGAATAATTTTATACCGATAAAGAAGAATAAACTCCCATCGAAGCATATGTTTTAAATTATTCATCTAATCTGCCTACCTGTTGCTTTAATAAATATATCATCTAACGTTGCTTCAGCGGTATGAATAGTTTGTACTGAACCTGAACGGAGTATGTTTATGAACTCTTGGTTTTCTCCAAGATTCTGTAATTTAAACTCTTTTTTTATCATTTTATTGTCTTTGATGTATTCGATATTCACGATCTTTTTTCCGTGTCTCAATTTTAATTCCCGAGGACTTTCAACTAACATGAGTTGTCCATCGACAATAAAGCCTACTCGATCACAAAGCTCATCTGCATCATTCATGTTATGTGTAGTTAAAAAAATGGCTTTTCCTTCATCTTGTTTTTCTTTAATGATGTTTTTTATCAATCTCGAACTTACAGGATCTAGTCCTGTTGTTGGCTCATCCAGAAAAAGAATCTCTGGATCATTAAGCAGAGAACGTGCAAAATTGAGTTTTGATTTCATTCCTTTAGAAAACGTTCCCACCCGTTGATCGGCATCTTTTTCCAACTCAACTTTTTTTAAAAGATCCATCGGAGGAATTGTTTTTTCACGATAAAATGAGGAAAAGAGTTCTAAATTCTCTAGAGCCGTGAGTTTCTGATAATGATTCGGAAGTTCAAATCCTACCCCAATTTTATTGTATATGTTAATATTCCAATCTATTAGGTTTCTTCCTAAGAGTTCAACGTTTCCTTCATAATTTTTTAAAAGACCAATAATGATTTTTTGTGTCGTTGTTTTCCCCGCACCGTTCGGGCCGAGAAAACCAAAGATTTCTCCTTTATTGATGGTGAAAGAAACGTTATTCACTGCTTTTTTATGTGATTTAGGATAGCTAAATTTAAGGTTTTTTACGTTAACTGCTGCCGAAGAATTATCAGTTTTTTTTCTTGTTTCATAACGTGTTGGAAACGAAAATATTCCTTCGGTCTTACAGTTTGGGCAAGTAATTTCGATTGTTTCTCCAGGGCGTCCTTGAACTGAAATGATGTTATTGCAATGGGGACATGATACTTTTTTTGTGATAAGATCTGAATTTTCCATAGCTATCCACCATGAGACAAATAGTGATGATTAACCCATGTTATTATATTATTGCCGTTCATGTGGGGGATTGTGCAGATAACAATTAGAGGATGTGAGCTGATCTATTAATAAAACTTTAATGAAAAATCAAATTACTATTTTTATTATTGATATCCAGATAGAATTGTTGCAATCAACCTATTTTCTGCTTTTCGTAAATGTTCAACTGTTGTTGATTTACTTAATGATACCTGTTCAGAGAGTATATTTGTATTGATTTTCCGTGGATATTCATAATATCCTTCTTGAAGTGCTTTAATCAAAACCCTTTTTTGTTTCGATGTAAGACATTTAAGTATATCTATCCCGTAAATAAAATTCTTGTTGAAACTTATTTTTTTAATTGTTCCAATGAGTTTACATGCTTTTGCTATCTTATTGATATCTTTTTCATCACCAAGAGCACTAATTACTATTTCTCTTCCATTCATGCGTGATGGTACATCCCAGATAACGTTGGCATTGAATTGTTTGGTGATGTTTCCTAATTTTGAAAGATAGTGAAGAGGCATTTTTCCTTTCATTAAACATGTTATTGTTCGATCATCTTTTTCTATGGTTGATATAATTTCAATATTTTTACATTCTTCAAGTTCTTCAATCGAATGATTTTGTTTCATAGAAATTTTGAGTAGTAGAATTTTATAGTATTTTTCAATATCAATTTTCAAAAAATCGAGGATTTCAATGGATTCTATAGCATCAATTGGAGAAACTTTTTTCATCATATCATAAAAAAACGAATGCATATCAATGGTAACAGTCATTTTTTTCATACAATGTAATATGCATAATCAATGAACCATAATAATGTTATTATCTATGATTTATAAAATAAAATCTTAATTATTTTCCCAAAACTCATACTTTGATGGATTTCCAGGTACCCATTCAGGTGGTACTCGATATGCACGATACACGAAATCCTTTCGATCAGGAGTGACCCATTCCCAAACTATTTCATTTTCTGGTGTAATCTCAAAAATCCTACCTGATAATCCTTCGATGACAATTGTATTTCCATTTGGCAATCGTTGAATATTGCATAGAGTGGGACTATAGAATCGATGGTTTTCCCCTTGACGATTAAGTCTTATTACACCTGTTTTTTTCACATATTCTTGCTCAATTTCAAAGGTCATTGGATTAAATTCTATTACCCTCGAATAAAGTCTAAATTGATCTGGAAATCCAAACAATCCATAACCAGCTAATCCGCCATTGTCAAATACGATAATATTTCCTGCGCCAGGCAGTCCTTCTGGTATAATATGTGCATGATGAATTCCAATGAGTTCACCTAAATTTTGACCTACTATTGTATCTTTTGAATAATGAGGTCCAATACGCCAGATAATATCACCATTGGTGTGATTAATAATAGCGATAAAACTTGCATGGCGTGAACTAATGATGATGTTTTGAGGGTGAAAACGTTCATCTCCACGGTCATACCATTTGTTTTCACCAAGTCTTGAAATAGAGTTTATGTGTATCCAATCACCAGGGAGTGTTCCAAGAAACAATCCTGGTCCTCCAGGGTTTAATCTAATTGCTTGTAATTCTTGTTCGGTAAACCCCATTTGATCAATATGTTCTGATGCTAACCATTCGAAACCAGTTAAGGTACCATTCCAATTTACTTCATAAATAACATCATCAATTAATGTTTTATGACTGATGCTTTTGTTCATAACAGTCTTATGGCCTAGGATTAGTGTTTTTCCTTTTGGAACAAATTCTTGATTTGGAGCGTAATATCCAACAGGGTTTCCTTCTCTTTGAAAATCATGATGTTCTCTTGCCATCATCCTTCCTGAACCATCATCATCCCATCCACTGAAATCCCATTCAACTGTTCCATTCCAGCTTAACTGAGTCAAATTTGTACTATCCCAAGATTCTATATACTCCCCAGTTGCTGATATTATGGATCCTCCCGGCAACATTTTTACAGGATCTGGGATGGTATCCCATATTTTTATTTGATTACCTTGCATATCAATAAGGAGGGAGTGATGACTATCACCAAGAAGCATGAAGGGTACAATACTACAGATCATGTAGCCTTCACATATACTTTGGTCCCAGTTCTCTTCATCCTGTTGATTTTCAAAGGTTTTATCAATAAAATTAAAAGATGCTAATGAATTGCAACTAGTAAATAAGAGGATACTTATGATACTGAGTGCTATTAATCGGTTCATCTATACTTTTTTAATTACTGTTACCATATTTATTATTTATTATGAAATAAAATTCGTGATTTCAATAACTACATTGGTTATCATTTTTTGTTTCTTATATACAATAGTTAAATTTTTCAAAAAAACAAGTTTATACTACAATTTTTTTATTTGTTTTTTCACTTATTTTGTGTTATTTCACCCTTTGGCAATAATAGAAAAAAAACTATTGTTCTATGGTCCCTATCTCAAAAAAAATCATGTTTTTATTAATTCATTGGAGATTGTAATACTTTATAATTTTCAATAATTTTTTTCTTTTATTTATGAAAAGTGCATTTAATTTGATAAATTTAGTTGAAAAATTGTACAAATACACATCATTATAAATGATAATCAATTAACTTTCACATTAATCTATCAAAAGATAAAAGAGGGAAAACGATATGATAACTGAATTAGATTCAAAAAAAGAGGGAAAGATATGGATGGTTTTCTTAAAGAATCATTGGAAAATTTCCATTTTATTTATAATAGGAATTATTCTAGCGGTTATTGGTGCAATTCTAACTTTTTTATGGTTTGTAGGAGATGCACAATCTACAGGTCTTGTTCCTATAATGTTAGATTCATGGACGTTAGGTCATTTTGTGAGTTTTGTTTTATATTTACTTTTCTGGGAATTACTTTTTATAGGTATTCCAGTAGTAATTACAGTAGGTGCAATTTTTTTCTTTTGGTGGAAAAAACTTCCAGAACATGAACGAGAGGAATATAAACGAAATAATTTATTTGGTTCAAAATCTAAAAAATCAGATAAAAGCGGAGGGATTTCCTTTTTAATTTTTATTGCATTCATTATTAAGGTCTTTTTAGATGGAAATTGGAATGTTCCTATTGCATCCTGGACATTTGATTATCTTGTGTACTCATTTGTATGGGCGTTTATCTGGATTGTAATCATCATCGGAATTCCAGTTGGAATTGGTGTACTGATTTGGCTCTACTATAAAATAAATAAAGTTGCTATGACTTAAATTCAATCTGTTAATTCATTTAATTAATTTAACTGGCTTTTTGCGTTTTAGAATTCAAAGATACATAACTTTTTGTTCATA
>CAZOPW010000081.1:0-6177 GCA_964581795.1 uncultured Thermoplasmatales archaeon
CCACTCTTTTATCTTTGTTTGAATCACGCGTATTCTCCAAGATTTTCAAAGTTATATCAATCGGTAAAAAATAAAATTTATGTTATTTTTGGACATTAAAACATCGCTTTGCATCCGATATAATGTTTTGTCGGATTTGATACGACTAAATAGAAAATTATATAAACACTCAAACCAACTTTATTATTGAATCTCAAATATATTAATGATGTTTGTATATATGGGGAAAGGTCGGATGTACTCTACAAAAGCACTTGAATCACTTGTTCAGGATATTCTCAAATCCAGAGCTCAATCAAGAATATATTTATTTTTACTTCGAAAAAATGGCGCGAAAACAGCTGATATCATTAAAGGAACACGATTACATCCAAGCACAGTTCGGGAAACACTTGTAAAAATGTATGAAAAAAAACTCATCTTTCGAAAAAAACAAAAGAATGATAATATTGGCAAAAACCCCTTTACATATTTTCCTTTACCCCCGATTAAATTATTGAAACAATACGCTTCCGACCTTGAAACAAAATTGAACCATTTAGCAACACTATCAATAAATGATTCTAAAGAAAAAAGAAAAAATATTGTTCAAATTAAAATTATTAATCAGGAAGAAAATCTATGAATACTAGACCGCTAGCAAAGATACTTGTTGAACGACCACGAACGGTTATCCTAGTGTATACTATCATTACCATTATTGTAGGTTTTCAAGCAACTAATATCTATATGGAATCTGATCTATCAACATTTTTACCAAAAGATGATCCAACAGTGCAACTCTGGGAAAAAATGGATGATGAGTTTCAAATTGGTACAACTATTATTATTTATGTTGAAGCCGATGACATTAGAGATCCTGAAGTTTTAAAGGAAATGGATAGAGTCACATCAAGTCCATTGGTTAACAAGTACGAAAATGATAAAGGAAAACATGATGGTATTTTTTCAGCTAGAAGTCTTGCCCAATACGTAAAAATTGAAAACGCAAAATCCTCGGTGCCTGGTGATTTTGGTGGTGAGGGCGTCTATAAGATTCCAGATGATCCAAATCTTATTTCTCAATACATGTCTAGACTGACTATTCAACAAGTGAAAGGAACGCTATTTACGAATACATATGATACAGCTGTGATTTTACTGCAATTAGCTGAAGATGCAGATTATAACACTATTCAATCTAATGTTGAAAAAGCTATTGACCATCGAGGAACGTTTTATTCAAAAATGACGGTAACAGGTACTACAGCAATGCAAAATGCTATTCAAAAGACGACAATGGAATATTTCCAGATTATTTTCGTGATTGCTATTGCATCTGTTTCTTTAGTTCTCTTTATCTTTCATCGAACAGTGAAAGGAATAATTATTGCATTATTTCCAACAGCATATTCCATTGCATTAACGTTTGGAGTATTAGGAGTCATTCAACCGCAACTTACAATTCTCTCCGTTTCAATTGTCGCATTGTTACTCGGTTTAGGGGTTGATTATTCAGTTCATATGATGAATAGGTTTGCCGAAGAAAAACGTGGAGATATGATTGAGAAAACCGCTTTTATCCTTTCTTCAACAGGTAAAGCAATTATGCTTTCAACGATCACTACCATCATTGGTTTCGGTTCATTGATGATTTCTAGTATGTCTCCTATTGTTCTCTTTGGGTTTGGTTGCGCGATTGGAATTTTCTTTGCATTCATCTCTACAATTTTATTAACGCCGTCTCTTTCGATTCTTTTACAATTTAAAAAAGATGGTGTCATTCCGAAATGGGGTAAATTATCAAGTATCATTTTGTCAAATAAATCTAGAATTATTGTCATTGCAGTCTTCTTTGCGTTTATGTCTCTTATTGTTCTTCCTCAAACGGAAACTGATACCAACTATTTTGATATGGCACCTCAGGATATTCCTGAGTTGGTCAAATTAGTGGAATATTCTGAAAATTTCGGTGGAGCAAATTATAATGCCATTATGATAGAAACTGAACCGCAAGGTTTGACATATCCAGAGGTCATAGATGCGATTTATGATATGGAAGAAAGAATGAGAGAAGAAGGCATTGAACTGTATTCCCTGATAGATGCAGTAAAAGAAGCTAATGATATCTTAGAGAGAAATGATATCATCAATAGGTTAAGTGAATTCGCCGGTGTCGATGAAATCATTTTTGATCGCATAGCTCAGGAAGGATTAGTCGATGAAGATTTTTCAAAAACCTTAATTATTGTGTACATGCCAACTGGGTTGAGTATGCAACAAATTGAAGAAAAAGTAGCTACAGTTAACCGTATTGCTGCAGAAACTGATATTCCAAGAAATGGGAAGGTATCTGCTCTAACTGGTCAAGATGCGATAAATGTTGCTATCAATAGAAAATTAACTGATGAACAAACAAGGTCGATGATTATCGCAATTTTACTTGTTCTTGCTGCATTAATCTTTATTTTTAAATCATCACTTTATGGCATATTAACTATGATTCCTGTTGCATTCGTATTAATGTGGGAACCAGGGTTTTTAGTTGCATTTGATATTCCATTGAATGTAATTACTATTTCAATTGCTTCGATAATGATAGGGATTGGTATTGATTATGGTGTTCACATTATGCATAGAGTGCATGAAGAAATGGATCATGGGCTCGCAAAAACAGATGCGATTAAACGAGCTATTGAACGAACTGGATTATCTTTAGTTGAAGCAGCAATGACGACCATTGCAGGGATATCTTCCATCTTTTTCATTAGTATTCCTGCTTTGCAAGAGTTTGCATTAGTAATTATTTTAATGACGGCGTTTTCTTGTATTGGGGCAGCTCTTATCCTCCCAGTGTTTTTTGATTTAAAAATAATCAAAAAAATTAATACACTTTACCATAAGGCATAAATGATTTGTTCAGGCAAGGGGGAATCATTCATTTTAATTAACAGGGCGATAATGTGTAATAAGAGTGATGGTAAGATTTGCATGAGGAAATCATCATCGAGCCATATAGTTGAATAACGCTCAGCGAGGTGGACAAATATTGATCCAAGGATGGATGCAAAAATCGCAATCCATAATAATGAAGTTCTCCAAACAAAAAAGAAGAAGATGAAACTGATAAAAAACGAAATGTTAAAACCCAACTGTTTAGACTGTTTGTGTTTTAGAAATCCGATTAAAGGATCACATACTGCTGTTGAAAGAATACAAGGTATACTAATAAACTGAGGGAAGAAAGCAAGTAGTATCACAGATCCTAAAGTAAAATAACTGTAACTTGCTGGCCTTTTTTGTTCATATGGCCGAAGCAAATGGTTTATTGTATTAGTTCGATCTGAAAACCATCGATACCATTCAAGAAACCCAACACAGGAAAGAATGATAACTAATACCCAGGTTCTATCAATTCCATATGGAAGCGTATTCGGAATAAAATAATAACCAACAAAACTACTTCCTGCTAAATGAAGAACTCGTCGGTGAATGGTTTTATCCTTCAAAAATGTTAAATCGAAAGAGGTCATATATTATGTTACTAATTCCTTTTCTAACGTCATTATACCTTGAGTACTCCCAACAATAGCCTTATCTGCAAGACCAATAAATAATCCGTTTTCAACAACTCCAGGTATCATATTAATCTCTTGTTCTAAATGTTCAGGATCAGGAATTCGATCGAATTCACAATCAATGATGTAGTTTCCATTATCGGTAATAAATGGGTCATCAAATATTTTTCTAAGTATGCATTCACATCCAAATGCCTCTAGTGATTTTTTTGTTGCTTGCCATGAAAATTTCACGATTTCAACCGGGACTGGAAAATCAATACCAAGAGATTTCACTACTTTTGAATCATCGGCGATTATAACAAGATTTTTTGAATGAAACGCAATAATTTTCTCTCTTGTAAGAGCTCCTCCACCTCCTTTTATAAGATTTAAATCAGAATCTAATTCATCAGCTCCATCAATCGTTAGATCAATTTCAGGATGTTCAGCAAGACTAGTAAGCGGAATGTCATATTTTAACGCAAGTTTTTTCGTTTGATTCGATGTTGGAATTCCTTGAATATGTAATCCTTTTGATATTCGCTCACCAATTTTTTTTAAGGCATATTTCACAGTTGAACCCGTTCCGAGACCAACAATCATTCCTTCTTCAATGAGTTCAACAGCTTTTTCTGCAGCAATTCTTTTCATTTCTTCTTGTTCCAAGGGGTCACCATATAAACCATATCACGAGATAGTACAAAAATTTATACTATAAACTATTTGTTTAAACTACAATTTATATCAGAATTTTTTTAAAATATATGACAATAAGAATGATTGTTATCTGGAGCTTTTGGATTAAACTCCATTTGCTGTCACAACCAGATAACAAACGTGGGATAGGAATTCATCACATATCACCTGTTGTGGTCGGTTTACTGTTTGATTTCTTGTTTTGTTTCTTACTCATTTCAATATCGCCGTAAAATCATCCAAAAAAGACGTACAAAAGCGTTCGGTGGATTTCCATATCGAAAATGTTATATTATTTTAGATAATTCATTTGAAACATTGGAGGGAATATGAAAACAGAGTATGTGTGTCAGAACCGTAAGAAAAGATTTGACCATCCTAAAAGTAAAGATGGTATGTTTGTCTGTCCTTATTGTGGGAGTGCTGATTTTGAAACAATCAATCATGAATGATTATTCATTATGAAAAAAGAGAATTAACTTTTAGTCAGTGTTTTTCAGAAAAAACGATTAATTCATTAAGACCACTCACATTCATTATATCTTAAAAGGAAACGGGGGTGAGGCATATGATGGAAACACTTGGACAGAGATTACGGCGATTAAATGAAAATATAAAAAATATCAACCTTAAAAAGAAGAAAGGAAAATGATGAAAGATGATTTGTAAGATCTGTGGTGTGAACAAAACAGATAACACTAACGGCATCGGTGATACAAGTTCAATATCGCCTGTGTCGATGATATCCCACCTACATTTTTACGGAGGTATCCTTATATGTGTTTAACATTATTCAACATAGTTAACCGAGTGTAAATATGTCAACAGAAAAAGTTTCATGGCAATATAAAAATGGAGTGAAATCATTTTTAAATCTATGGAATATGATTGAAACCTCATTGGAATCATTACAAGAAGAAGGTCTTCTTCATAAAGTCAATATTAAAATAACAAAAAGTCATGGTGGTTTTTATTTAGACGATGATGATTTCTGGGTGGGTATTCTTCTTGATGACCCTGAAAAAATCTTTTTTGGATATTATATGAAAAATGATGAGATTTTTAAAGATATGAGTAACCTACCAGGTCATGACATTCCCGCTCGTGTATATGACTTTAATGAGAATCATTTCTTTGAATTGCCAAAAGGTGAACAACAAAAAGAGATTTTCAATTTTTTAAAAGAAAGCCTTGAAGTTGTTAGTGGGATATAATCTAGCTAAAATAATATTGTCCCAAAGCCCAGTTCGATAGCAATATTTTCTAGGTTTTATCTCTTTAATGAGCTTGCCAATGAGTTGGTATCGTTGTTGGGAAGTAAGATTTTTATAATCAAGTTTTCTACCAACAAATATTCAAATGAATATAAAAAATTGCGCTTTAACTCTAATCATCTGTATTAAACGAAATAAGACTACGTTTAATGCTTGTTAGACGCAATGCTCAATTTATATGAGGCGATAAGAATGAATGGATTATTATCAGTATGTGGTTGCGAATGCTCAGATTGTGATTATTTTGAGAAGAAAGAATGCAAAGGATGTAATCAAGTTCAGGGTAAAGTTTGGTGGATTGGTTATGTGAATGCAGCTTCCTGTCCAATATATGATTGTGTTAATAACACAAAAAAAGTTGATAGTTGTGGACTATGCTCTGAATTGCCATGCAAATTATGGTATGATCTAAAAGATCCAAATCTTACCGACGAACAACATAATCAATCAATTGTTGAAAGAGCCGAAAGATTGAAAAATTGAGCACAGCGTCTAACAGCGAGTACCCGGCTACGCTTCGCTCCGCCCAAATTGGCTCCCGTTGGTCGCCAACTTCGGGTACTCGCGGGACGTTAGGTGTAATATACTTTTGAAAGGTAGAAGAAAATGAAGGAAGTAAAGATGAATATAATTGAAGATATGTTTAGGAATCAAGTGCAAAAAGATTC
>CAZOPW010000082.1:0-6170 GCA_964581795.1 uncultured Thermoplasmatales archaeon
AATAAAGAAACGAATTTTTTTAGTATAAATAAGGATGGATATGATTTTTATAATTATATGAACAGAAAGCTTGTTGTCTTTATTTCTTCTTCATTTTTATAACGTTATGGGGGAGGCGGCGGAGGTGATTAACACCGATATAAAAAAAATTGTATGAAATTACTAGCGATCCCATCTCTCCGCCATAAAAGGGAAATACAAAATGTGTTATAAGTATGTTTCGAAATAATATATTCTAAAACAGATATAACAGAAATTGACCCTACATGTTCTATATCCCCTACTGGTTTTCTACAGATAAAAAAGATGAAAAAAAGTAATGAAAGAAAAAATAACGGAAAATTAAACTAAAGTAATTCCTTATACTTTTTCGCATCAAGTAATCCGTCTATTTCTTCTTTATTGGTAAGCTCCATTTCAACCAACCACCCGTCATCATACGGGTTTTCATTGATTATTTCAGGAGTATCCTCAAGTCCTTCATTTACTTTTGTTACTTTACCGCTCACCGGTGCATAAATCTCAGAAACAGATTTCACCGATTCGACCACGCACAACTCATCACCTTTTGATAGTTCCTTTCCAACTTCAGGAAGCTCCGCAAACACAATATCAGTAAGTTCCGATTGAGCATGATCTGTAATACCAACGACAGCCGTATTTCCTTTGACATGAACCCATTCATGAGTCTCGGTATATTTTAACTCATCTCGTACTTCATCACTCATAGCAATCACACCTTGTATTTACCCACTTATCTTAAATGTTTCTTTACTGTTTTTTCGCCCAATCTTGTTTCACAAACGGCGGTTTCACCACTTCAGCAGAAGATGGTTTGTTTCGAATCATAATTTCAACAGTATCCTCAAGGGAAACAAACCCTGGATCAATATAGGCCATGGCAATACCTGTGTTTAAACAAGGAGACATACTTCCACTTGACACAACCCCTATTTTTTCATTATCTTTGACAACGTCCATCCCATGCCGAGGAATTCCTTTACCGGTACACTGTAGACAAGTTAACCGTTGATAATCACCCTCGTCTTTTTGTTTCAGTAACGCTTCTTTACCGATGAAATCATGATCCCAATGCATCGCCCAGGAAAGATTTGCTTCCAGAGGAGTACGTCCTCCTTCAAATTCATTTCCTGCTAACAGAAAACATTTTTCTAACCGAAGAGTGTCACGTGCGCCGAGTCCTATTGGTTTAATATTAAAATCTTTTCCAACTTTCATAATCTCTTTGAAAATGTCATTTCCGTTTTCACCTGGTTTGATTTGTAATTCAAAGCCAAGTTCACCAGTATATCCTGTGTGTGAAAGAACACATGGTTTCCCAGCGACATTAGTTTTCGTACACGCAAAAAAACCTACTTTTCCTAAATCAACATCAGTCACTTTCTGTAACATTTCTTTGGATTTTGGTCCTTGCACAGCAATAATTGCATAATCCCTAGAAACATTTTCAACCGACGCATCAAAATTGAAATGTTCCGCTTGCTTTTTTAACCAATCTGTCACTGATTCAGCCATACCTGCATTTGGAATGATCATATACTTGTCATCAATATGCATGAAAATCGTATCATCAATAATCGTTCCATCTTCTCGAGTCAATGCAGTATATTGACTTTTTCCAGGTCCAAAACGAGATGCATCTTCAATTGTAGTTTTGCTTAAAAGTGCAGCAGCATCTTCTCCAGAAATCCAAACATTACTCATATGTGAAACATCAAAAATACCAACATGTTTTCTCACAGTGAGATGTTCATCTTTAATCGAAGTGAACTGAACAGGCATTGTAAATCCGGCAAATTCAGTAAATGTTGCCCCCATTTCTTGATGTAATTCATGTAATGGTGATGTTATTCCCATATGTTTTTACCTCATGAGTGAATCATAACCGCCTAATTTAATATTTCGACAAAACCTTTATCCAATTACTTTGTTACTTGATTTTGAAAACAATGAATGATTCTGCTGATCTACTCATACAAAGAAAAAGAAAACTGTATACTAAAAATCCTGAATCATGCAAAGGAAAAACGATTTATGGAGAACAATTAAAAACGATTCATGAAAATCAGTATCGCTCATGGAATCCATATAGGAGTAAACTTGCCGCAGCACTCCTTAAGAAAAAAATTTCTTTACCATTGAAAGAAAATGCAAACATCCTTTATCTTGGAGCAGCAACTGGTACCACCATCTCACATCTATCTGATATAACTCCTAATGGTCAAATCTATGCAGTTGAACATTCCCCAGTAAGCATGAAAAAATTATTAAACGTCGCATCAGACCGGAAGAATATTATTCCTTTATTAGAAGATGCAAACCATCCAGATAGATATTTCCCCATTGTTCCACAAGTAGATATCGTATATCAAGACATATCTCAACGAAATCAAGCCGATATTTTTATTCGAAACATGAACTCTTTTTTAAGACCCGATGGGATTGGTATTATTATGGTGAAAGCGCGAAGTATCGATGTTTCATTGCCTCCAAAAAAAGCATTCGCCATTGTAAAAGATGAACTTTCTTCTCATCATATTTTGATACAGCATTCCTTTACACTTTCTCCTTTTGAAAAAGATCATGCAGCAATAATCGTAAAACAACCGAAGCAATAGGCATAGATACTTATGAAGCAAAAAGCAACAGATATAGGATTTCTTAAATTCATTCTACCATTTATTATTGGTCTTGCCGTGGTCTATATTGTTGGAATGGTATTACCCGCTAATTCAACATATAAGTATTGGGCTCTGGTTGCTGCTTATTTTTTTCCACCATTTGGTAAGGAAACCATTATTCCTATCGGCATCTATGGTGGTGAAATACCTGTTCCATTTAGCACCGATATTATGGTGATTACTCCGATTAATCCAGTGATTATGGCACTTTCCATTGCATTTGTCGATATTATCGTCGCATTGTTTCTTATGTGGAATTATGATCTAGCTAAACAAATTCCATTTGTCGGAAAATTCATGCAAAAAGTGGAGATTCTTGGAAAAAGATCATCGAGTAAGTATGCTTGGATTACGCCTCTTCGATTTATTGGTATCGTATTATTTGTCATGGTTCCTTTTCAAGGTTCAGGAGGTCTTGTTGGATCGATTGTTGGTCGATTCATTGGGATGAAACCACTTAACACGTTCTTTGCTATTTCTCTCGGAGCGATCGTTGGTTGCTCGTTAATTGCGTTTTTTTCAGATGTTCTCCTTTCTGTTTTTGTTCAAGATATTTTATTTGGTTTATTAATTCTAATCATTCTTATTGTAATTGGCTTTATGATTCTGATGTATAAGAAAAACTTAGATAAAAAACGTAAAAAGGGATAATGGTTAGCTTATTCGTACATCGATTTCTTTTAACATTCGATTGATGATGTAATCTGGTGCTTCTTGGAGAAGATTCTTAAAATGAGAAGGTGGAATAACATCAGATTTGCTTAATTTCTTTGCTCGATTCATGTGTCGTTTGATCTCTTCAAGGTATAAATCTTTGATTTCTTCTGAATGTTTTGAAAGTTTCTTTTGAATGACTTTGATTCGTAATGAATTGTTATCCACGGTTTTATTTTCCAATCGAGTGAGTAACGGAATGATAACACTATCAATCATTTCCCCATTTTCTAAATCAACCAAATCATCAGCAAGCTGATATGCTAATCCTATTTCACGGCCGTAATCAGCAAGGACATCTAAGATTTCACCTGTTGCCTCAGCTTCAATGGCACCAGCTTTGCATGCTGAAGAAAACAAGGATGCTGTTTTCATGTTGATGATTTTATAATATTCATTAAAAATTTTAGATTTCGATGAAAAACCAAAACCGTTAGTATTGTTTTCCTCTTCATCATCCGAAGCATTATATTCAACTTCTTCTAGTTCCCCATTTAATACTTCATCCCACGTATCAACATAAAGTTTTGCTATTTTATCTCCATGACTCAATGCAATGTTAAAGCCAATAGACAGCATTCGATGCCCGATAAGCAGTGCTTTTGGTACGCCTTCTTGTACATGAAAAGCAGTCCGTCCTCTACGGGTCTTATCACCATCGATAATATCATCATGGACAAGTGAAGCAGTGTGTGCAAGTTCAATAGCAACTGAACCCTCTACTGAACGCTGATATTGGTAAGGGGTCTCTCTTCCTCCAGTGCACACTTTAAAACAAAGTTGTTGAACCATCGGACGAAGTCGTTTTCCAGATTGAAGAATTGAAACGATTTGTTTATCCTTCACTACTGACTTGATTTTATTTTCAACGTCATCTTTTGTGATGTCAAAAAAATCTACAAGTGTGACTGTTGAGTCAATGCCATTTGTCATCGGATTACCTCTATCTGTGTGCCTCGACCTGGGGCTCGAAAATGCAACACGTTAATTATACATCCTATTTTATAAGTTTTCCCCAGTTTTGCCATAATTCACTCTTCAAATCAGATAAATTATCAATAATTTATAATTTTGAAATGACCGTTTTTAATACTTTGTTTTTTATTATTTAACACTTATAAGAGCGAGCGATTATGTATTGTTCGCTACTGCTCTTTCTTGATGCTTTAGGAGAAAATTGTTTCACCTGCTTAAACAATCCTTTTACTTCTGAAACAAAATCCTGTAGCATATCACCCATAAATACCTTACATGCAAATGAACCATTTTTAACTAACACTGTTTGAGCGGTTTTTAATGCTTGATTGCAGAGATAAATACTCCGAGCGTGATCCATTGAGTAATTTCCTGATATATCTGGAGCCATATCAGATAGAACAACATTAACTGGTCTAAAATCAACGGTTTGTAAAATCGCTTGGATCGTTTCATCTTTTGTCATATCTCCTCGAATAAAAACAACATCTTCAAATGGTTTAATTGTTTCAAGATCCACTCCTACGACAAAACCATTGGGTTGAACTAGAGAATGGGCGATTTGACTCCATCCGCCTGGAGCAGCGCCTAGATCCACTACAAGGTCGCCCGGACTGATAAGATGAAATCTCTTTTGAATTTGCAGCAATTTGTATGCTGACCGAGCGCGGTAGCCTTCTTTTTTTGCTTGTTTGTAAAAATGTTCTTTTTTTTTCTCTTGGTACCAACGGGTCATGATTATAAGATAATGTCAATATCTAAACGTTCAGCAAGTTCCTTGTATCGATTTCGAATTGTTACCTCTGTTACTCCTGCAACGTCAGCGACTTCCCGTTGTGTTCTCCGTTCACCACAAAGAATTGATGCAATATAGATTGATGCAGCTGCAACACCAGTTGGTCCTCTTCCACTCGTGAGTTCTTTGTCTGCCGCATCTTTTAGAATCTCAATTGCTTTTGCTTGAACGTCTCCGCTTAATTTCAGTTCGCTGCAGAATCGGGAAATGTAATCTTGTGGTGATGTTGGCATGAGTTTTAAACCAAGTTCACGAGCAATGAATCGGTAGGTTCTTCCAATTTCTTTTCGAGATACACGGGATGCATTTGCAATTTCATCAAGTGTTCGAGGAACGTTACATTGTCTGCAAGAAGCATATAATGCTGCCGCTGAAACACCTTCTATACTTCTTCCCCTAATCAGATTTTTTAATACTGCTTTTCGATAAATCATTGCCGCTGTTTCTCGAACGTTTCGTGGAAGGCCCATTCCTGAAGCCATTCGATCCAATTCAGATAATGCAAACGCTAAGTTTCTCTCTGTTGCATCACTTATTCGAATGCGACGTTGCCATTTCCGTAATCGATATAACTGAGCTCTATTTCTTGTTGGAATTGATTTCCCGTAAGAATCACGGTTTTTCCAGCCGATCATAGTGCTTAATCCTTTATCATGAATTGTGTAGGTCATTGGTGCACCAACACGAGCTCGTTTTTCTCGTTGATCACTATCAAAAGCTCTCCATTCTGGACCATGATCAATAAAATCTTCATCAATGACAAGACCGCAATCTTCACACACTAATTCTCCTCTGGAGTAATCTCGAGTGAGATGGGTACCTCCACATTCAGGACAGCGGGTGATTTCTTCAATGTTTTGTTTATTCTTTTTTTTATTTGCTTTAGCTTGAATCATAGAAAATTTTCCCCTTTCTCCATTTATAGGTTGCGATATCTTTTTAAATGACAATAAACAAAAGATATATAAACCTTTCTATTCGAC
>CAZOPW010000083.1:0-6123 GCA_964581795.1 uncultured Thermoplasmatales archaeon
AAAGAAGTGTGATTTGTAAGGAATAAAAAAAAATTTAATATTCGAAGACAAATCTTTCATTTTAAAAATATTTGAAAAATTTATCATATAATAATTTATTATATTTACACCATAATATATAATTTTATAATTGAACGATTGAAAAAAGATTCAATTCTTATTAAACTAATAATAGTAAAGATGTAATAATAAGAGGGTAACGTGTCATAAGAAACCAACGTTGTAATCGAACACCATACCTTTTTGCTTGTTGTTCTAAATCAGATCCAACAGAAACTTTTTTTACTTCAAAAGCAGCTTTCAATATGAATATTGTTGTTATCACTAAGGAAATAAGTGCAGGAATTTTTTCAATCGAATAGAATTTTAGTAAAGAGACTGATAGGACTAATGAGCAAAGTAATCCAGAAAGCGAAAAAATAAAAGCAATATGTAACGTATTTTGTAAACCAAGGATATGAGCCCATGTTCGTATTCCCTGTTTTTTATCTTCAGAATAATCCTCACATGTGTTTACTAACGTAAATCCTTCATTCATCAACATATACCCTAAAACAAAAATGATGAAAAGGATCGTTAATTCGTTTTTAAAAATAAACCATCCACCAAATAAAGGAAACGTGTATAAAATTAAAACAGGTATAGGACTGAACAATCCCTGTTTTTTTATTCGTATTGGTTCAGCTGAATACAACAATGCACCACTAAATCCAATACTTGCTAACAGTCCCACCATAACGTAACCTTGAATAAAAAATAAAATAATGAGATTGACAGCTATAAATCCAATAAGGATAATAAAAAATCTCATAAATCTTTTACCTAGTATCGTAACACTATCCGCCATGTATTTTTTATAAAGCTTATCGACTTCATAATCATAATATGAATTAATATTACAACCAAATAATGCAATACTATAATGAAGAAGAATATACAAAAGAACTTCAACGCGAATAAGATTAGAAATTGATCCAGCAGCAAAAAGCATTCCAAGAGTTGCATGGCCAATACTAGCAAGTAATAAATTTGCTCTAGATACTTGAAAAAACGCATCTATCTTCCCAAGCTTCATTCTTGATTGCTCTGTCATCGACTCGAAAAACAAACCACCAATATATTAACTATTTGTCGTATTACATATTATATAATATTGTATTATTATGAAGTTAATAACCTTGGTGTCATTATGAGTTTTCAACCCATTCTTATCAAAAATGCCCGAATCATTACTCATGAAACTTTATCTTCCGAAACACATCTTTTCATATCAAATGGAATCATCCAAGAAATAAATAGAGATCTATCAAATATTGAAAAAAAATATGATGTATCAAAAGCAATTACGATTAATGCAAAAAATAAATTTCTAACACCGGGGTTAATTGATGCTCACGTTCACCTGATTTTAAACGGTGACCTAGATATAGTATCCTATGTGAATACGACATCAAAAAAAAAACTATACCAAAATGCAAAGGATAATCTAATGAAATCAATCAACAACGGCATTACAACCGTTCGAGATGTTGGCGATACCGCAGGAATTCTTAACCAGATAAAAAAGGAAAGCTGTCGGCAATTATTTCCCATGCCACATTTAGTTACTTCAGGTGAAATGATTACGACATCAAAAGGTCATGTAAAAACGATTTGTCATCAAATAAATGATTCTAAAACTGAAATTCAACACGCTATTGAAAAGCAAAATTTAGTTAACGCTGATTTCATAAAACTCATTATTTCTGGAGGTATGTTAACGAAAGATTCAACTCCACTTCAAACAGAGTTAGATAAAAATCTTGTGTTACGGCTTTGTCAAGAAGCAAAAATGAAAAATATTCCTGTTGCAGCTCACGCTTATTCAAGTAAAGATATTTCTGCTGCATTAGAAGGTAGAGTTGCAAGTATTGAACAAGGTGTTTTTGCTTCAGAAGCTAATTTAAAAAAAGCCGCTCAGCAAAACGTTGTTTTCGTGCCAACCCTAAAAGTAAGTTATGATATTATCGATCATAAAGATATATTACCTCAATATATGGTAAAAAATGCTGAGCTTGTTCTTTCAAAAGCAAAATCATTTATTCGAAACGTGCAACGATACAATGTCAATCTTGCTATGGGTACTGATGCAGGAACACCATTTAATTTTCATGGAGATAACGCAAAAGAATTAGAATTATTAGTTGAAAACGGGTATCCAATTAAAAAAGCTATACAATCAGCAACGAATATCCCCGCTAAATTGTTAGGCATGAATCATCGTCTTGGAAAGATCGATGTCGGCATTATTGCAGATATTCTTCTTTTATCTAAAAATCCAATCGATGATATCTCCGCCTTTCAAAAAAATATCACTTGTGTTATTAGTAAAGGTGTTTGTGTATAAGATTGAATATTGTAGAAATCTATTAATTTATTGACTACTTATATCATTTTGTTCTTTTTTAATCAAATACATACATTCAGAGCATGTTCTCTTGGTTGTTGCAACGATACCTTTGCGAAGATTTGAAAAAAGAGAATCTTTTTGCCAAATTGATTGAAAAGGAGTTTCAGAGAGTTTATCCATAGAGACAAATGAGGTATCAAGAAATTGATTACAAGGTACAATATGGCCATCGATTCGGATGACTGCAACAGTTGAACCAGCAGGACAAATCCATCGGTTCTGTTTTTGTTTGTATTCATATGGGTTTGCATGAACCATTGGAATCTCAAAATTCATATCAGTGTATTTTTCTTCTAATTTTCTTAACAGTTTTTCAACGTCAGAAAAAAAAGAATTTTCAACAACGTATGTATTTAATCCAGTTCCAGATGGAACAACAGGAACAAATCGAATATAGGTTAATGGTTTTTGATGGTTTTTTTGAATGAGGTGAAGATCTTCAACTAATTTTGGGATACTATGAATGTTTTTTGGGGTAATAACCGTGTTTGTAGCAATATGAACATGGGGAAGTAATGATTTAATTTTTTCATGGATAGATTTGTATGCTCCATCAATGTGAACAATTTGATCATGTAACGAATCATATCCGTGAAGGCTTATCTGTACTAAATCAACTTTTGTGTCAATTAATCTATCAAGATTGATGTCTGGTGTTAAATTCGTTATTAACGTATCAAATACTTCATCCTGACGATAAGAAAGAATATCAAAAATGTGAGGATGCAAAAGTGGTTCACCACCAGAAACACCAAATTTAACTCCATGTTTTGCAGCGTAATCCTTTAACTCCTTAATTAATGAAATCGACATTGTTCTAGCTTCTTTTGTATTTGGAGCATTTGCATAACAAAAATCACAGCGTGCATTACAATAATTTACCGTTTGTACACTGTACTGCAACGGAGTAAGAGAAAATAGAGACCAATTCTTTTCTTCTGCAAGTTGCATACATTTTTTTTTCTCTTCACAGAATTGATGTTGGAATTTTAAAAAATCTTTGATGCGTATTTCCTTTTCGTTTAGTTGATCAATAACTTTGGAATACTTTATAGAACATAGATATTTTGTTGCTTCATTATCCAAATAAATTCTGTTAAGTTGTTGATTTTGAGAAATGTTTGTAATTACTGACCCATATGTTGTTGGAGTAATCCAAGTATTAGAAGCTAAACGTACCATAAAAAAAGAAAAGTAAATCTTGATATTTAGCTGTTTGTTTTAGTGTTTCTTACCAATCCATCGCACAGAGTGATTTTCTAGTGTTTTGTTTGCGCGATCGTTGTTTTAGTTCTTCATAGGTTTCTATTTTCATACGTAACCTCATAATTAGTATTCTTTAGATATTATATAAACTTTGTCAAAAAAATTTTTGAAGTGTTTGAAAAAAATCTTAAATAGCATAACTTTACTACATTATTCTCCCTAACTTTGGAGGGATTGTCATTTGTATTCAGACAAAAAAATCCTATTTACCACAGTATACCATCGAACTAAATCCGATATGTATGATTATTTCGGTGCTAATTCTAGCCGGTCCTTATTCAGATTTTCATTACCACGTATCAATTCATTTGGTCTTCGATTTATTAAACAAAACATTCCTCAAATAGAAATTCTTGAATTTCCCTCTTGGAATGAATATCAACAGATGATTACCATTGAATCGTGGGATATTGTAGGTTTCTCTTTTTATTTAAATGAAATCCATGAAATCCTTGAGATGGTAAAGTATGCTAAATCACAAGGTGTTTCAGAAGTTTGGGCTGGAAATTACGGAGCGTTAACAGAAGAAATAAAACCAGAGTTTGATAAAGTATTTACTAGTTATAGTGAAGACATATTATCAAAAATGCTTCATACTTCCCTTCCAGAACAAGGAATCATTCACCCTCCGCTTATTGGCAACACCTCATATCACAATTTTAAATTAAATTGTCAAGGATACCTATTTACAAATAGGGGTTGTAATAACAAATGTGATTTTTGTCAAACACCACCTTTTTGTCCAAAACCATCAAAAATTCCATTGTCAAGTATTGAACGTGTTCTCCGTTATTACAAAAACCTTGGAATAACAGAAGTCATTATTTTAGATGAAAGCTTTGGTTTATACCAAAAGCATGCTGAACAAGTTGTCGATTTGCTCAATAAATATGGTTTTTATTGGTTTCCAATGGTTCGAGCTGATCTATTGAAGGAGCGAATGAATGATTGGGCAAAGAAAGGATTACTAGGAGCAATGACTGGCATTGAAAATCTTAATCAGGATACTCTTGATGAATTAGGGAAGAATGAAACCATCGATGAAATTGTAAGTGCGGTAAAACAACTAAAGAACATGAATATGTTTGCCGTCGGGTATTATATGATTGGTTTTCCTAATGAAACTGTCTTTAGTATTAAACAGGATATCAAAAAAGTCGCTCAGTTAAAATTGGATATTACTCAACTATGTGTCATCACTCCTTTACCGGGTACTCCTCTCTGGGAAAGAACAAAAAAAGAATATGGCATCATCGATCATGATTGGCATCATTATAATGCAAAACACCTCGTTTGGGATCATCCCAAGATATCACCAGAGGAGATGAGAGAAATCCTTATGAATGCTTTTAAAATCGTTTATCCACCGCAACGAATATTTGAAACAAGTCTTGGTTTTGTAACTCGTTATATTGATCGCCAAGGAATATTAAAAGGAATGAAGTATCTATTGAAACATACCATTCATGCAAACACTTTTGATTACTATCCAAAAGAAAAAAGATTTCTTCCATTAGGTCAAATTAAGGAAAACAATCTTAATCAATCTAAATAATTACTAATATAATTAACAAATAAGATATAAAAGATATAATAAAATTTGGTTGTATTATGATACATGTTGATGTCGCAATTATTGGATCTGGACCTGCAGGAGCAATGGCTGCTCAAAAAATATCAGCAAAGGGATATTCAGTTGCTTTAATTGAACGTAAGAAAGAAGTTGGAAAACCGGTTCAATGTGCTGAGGCGATAACTAAATTTGCACTTGATAATACGGGTTTACCTGTCAAAAATGAATGGGTTCGGCAAAAGGTTAAGGGAGTAAAAATATTATTACCAAAGAATAAAACTTTTTATTCCAAAGTACCTGGATTCTCTATTAACCGATATCTTTTTGACACATGGCTTACAAATAAAGCAGTTGAAAATGGGGCAGATCTCTATATAGGGACAACCATGAAAAAACTCAATAAACAAAAAAGTTCATGGATTGTTACTACTTCTAAAGATGATTTTCAAGCAAAAATCGTCGTTGGAGCTGATGGTGCTGAATCTAAAACAGCTCAACTCACTGGATTACTTCAAAAAAAGGTGTATATCAAAGCGTTTCAATATACATTTAACAAAAATGATATTACTTTTCCTATTTCTGATTGGCTTTGTATGCATATGGACGAACAATTCCAAGGTGGATATGGCTGGGTTTTTCCACGAGGTGATGAATATAATGTCGGAATTGGTAGTGTTAAAGGTTCATTGAAAATGCTTAAACAATATTGTAAGCAACTTGATTTTGATATTTCAAAACACACTCGTATTACTGCTGGTCTTGTTCCTTTCTTGTTTTCATTTTCTAAACGAACAAAAGAAAGAGTGGTGATCATCGGTGATGCTGCAGGACTTGT
>CAZOPW010000084.1:0-5995 GCA_964581795.1 uncultured Thermoplasmatales archaeon
AATCGTATGTTATCTAAAATGAAATTGTTTTTAAGTTATTTCTAAATATGCTCGATTTTATTTAAATAAGGTGTTAGAATGGAAGGGACAATAGAAAAACCGTTTAAAAGAATTATTTTGAATGTTGATGGGTCTGAATTATCTAATAAAGCAGTTGGAAAATGTTTATATTTAGCAAAAAGAACTAATCTTTCCATCATTGCTTTATATGTAATTGATTTGAATATTTATTCAAAAACATTGTCCTCTGATCAAGTATCTGAACAATGGAAGGCCATTCTTAGTAATGAAGGCGACTCAATACTTAAAGATATAAAGAAACAAGCGGAAGAGCAAGATATAGATATTAAAACTAGAATTTTAGAAGGTTCACCAAGTGAAGAAATAATTAAAACTGCTGATAAAAAAGATCTTATAATAATGGGGACGAAAGGAAAAAGTGCAATAGATAGAATCTTAATTGGTAGTGTATCAGAAAATGTTCTTCATCATTCAAAAGCAACTGTGATGTTAGTAAGATAATTATTTTATTTGATAATACTATCGATTTAAAGTATTTCTAATTTATTTTCAATTTGTTTATGAGGAAAATATTAATAAAATAATCTTTTTTTTAAAGTAGGAATATCATAGTGTGGAATTAATGAGATTAATATTTTTGTCTATTCTTCCGTAAGTGCCTCCCTCCTCCATTTTTGAGCACCTATGATATTTCCTTTTTCTTATTTCAACTAGTAAAATAAACAAATAATTATGAATAGTGGAGTGAACCCCCACCCCAATAGTCTTTCTCATTAACATAACTTATTGTGAACTATTGGGTGTTCAGTGCATAATTTAAAAATAATCTTAAACTTATTGAAAATAAATAATTATTTTTTATTCATATTCAAGTTGAATTTAAGTTATTTCTAAATATATGTGTTCATTCTTTTTTTGCAACGTGACGGAACTATGAAAAAAGAGATTAAAAACGAAGTTGATAAATCATATAAGAGAATTATTGTCCCGGTAGATGGATCTGAATTATCAAAGAAAGCTGCCAAAATAGCTTGTTTTTTTGCAAATAAAGCAAATAAGAAAATAATATTTATTCATGTTATCGAACTTCCTGCTACTGCATTACCACATGGGCAAGCCACCTACATTCCTAAAATTTCTGATTCATTAAAGGAAAATGGAGAATCAATTTTAAGTGAGATAGAAGAGGTTTGTTCAGATTCAGATGTTGATATTGAAACTAAAATGGTCGAAGGTATACCCGATAATGAAATAATTGATTTTACAAATGATAATGACTTAATCATAATGGGAAGTAAAGGTCATTCAGCTTTTGAAAGAGTGCTTATCGGAAGTGTATCAGAGAAAGTGCTTCATCACTCAGATTCATCAGTAATGATAGTGAGATAATTTTCAATTCAATTTAATATATTTTATATCAAATATGATAACATAAATAGAGGTATTGGTGATAAATATGAAAAATGAAAATGTTACTCAAACCCATATAACAGAAGAAAATACTGAAAATGAATGTTCGGAAGAAAAAGATTTGATTAAGTGTGACGTGTGTGGAGAATATCATAACAAAAATATAACTCATGGATTCAAAGTGAAAAACAAAAAGAAATACATTTGCCAAGGATGCGCGGATACAATTCACGGTTTGGTTTAATAAAAAAAAATGATGTGAAAATATGTTTTCTAGGATACCTATAAAATTAGATGAAATTGATGTTAGTGATCTGGATAAAGAGATTTTAAGAACAGCGATTATGGCAGAATATGATGCAATCAATCTGTATGAACAAATGGCTTCTTTATCTAAGAGTAATGACATAAAAAAAGTAATGTTAGAAGTTGCAAGTGAAGAAAAAGAACATGTAGGTGAATTTCAAACACTATTATTACGAATTGATAAACAACAAGTTGATGAAATGGCAGGTGGAACTGAAGAAGTCGAAGAATTGACAGGGAAATAAGTGATATCATGTCTAAAATAGCTATTTTGTTAACAGATCTCTTTGAAGATATCGAATATACAACTCCTGCTTCAGCCTTTGATAAAGCAGGTCATGAAATAATTCATGTAGGATTAAAAAAAGGATCTGTTGCAAAGGGAAAAAAGAATGAAACGCCTGTAAAAATTGATAAATCTTTAAATGAAGTCACCATCGATGATTTTGATGCATTATTTATTCCTGGGGGATATTCCCCAGACAAATTAAGATCACATGATGAAGCAGTTGATTTTGTTTCAGAATTTGTTGATAGTGGTAAACCAGTTTTTACAATCTGTCATGCCCCTCAATTACTTATTTCAGCAAATGCGGTGAATGGACGTAAAATTACAGGTTGGAAGTCTATTATACAAGATTTGAAAAATGCAGGTGCAACCTATCTTGATAAAGAAGTCGTGGTTGACAATAATTTAGTGAGTAGCAGAAGCCCAGATGATCTCACAGCATTTATTGATGCTAGTTTAAAGAAATTAGGGAAATAAATTGAAATCAAGATTATTAAAAGTATTAAATTAGAAATAATGTGGATTGTGAATAGAAATGGGAAATAAAGCAGTAGAAATAGTTGATATGGACGTTAAAAAATTGATAGAATTATTGAATAAAGCATATGCAGATGAATGGCTAGCTCATTATCAGTATTGGATTGGAGCTAAAATTGTTAAAGGACCTATGAGAGGAGTAGCAGTAAGAGAACTAGCGGAACATGCAAGTGAGGAATACGATCATGCCAATAAACTCGCTGAACGAATAATTCAACTTGGAGGTATCCCTCTTATTAACCCAAAAGAATGGTATGAAGAGAGCAATTGTGGATATGAAGACCCTTTAGACCATGATGTCAAAAAGATAGTTCAACAAAATTTAGATGGAGAGCGTTGTGCAATTGATGTGTATAAAGATATGTTAAATACCCTTAAAGATAAGGATGAAATCACGTATAATTTGATTGTGGATATCTTAGATGATGAACTAGAACATGAAGAAGATCTGCAATCAATATTAGATGATATAGAAGTTATGAAGAAAAGGTGATAGAATATGGAAACAAAAATGGAAAAGAAATTAGATAATTTATTGCAAGAAGCTGATTGGAAAGAAGAAAAACATGTTCCAGTAATTGACTGTCCCAGTGAAGTCTCAAAAGATGAACTGTTTGAAGTTAATGTCGGTCTTGGAAAGGAAATTGCTCATCCGAATACAACTGAACATCATATACAATGGATTGAAGTTTTTTTCCTTCCTGAAAATGAAAAATTCCCATATCAAATAGGTCGTTATGAATTCAATGCACATGGTGCAAGTACTGATGGACCTGACACGAGTACGGTGTATACACATCATAATGTTACGACTAAATTTAAAACTGGGAAACCTGGATCAATTCTCGCTATGGCATATTGTAATATTCATGGGCTCTGGCAATCATCTAAACCAATCGAAGTCAAATAAATGAAATGGTTTTGATGATAATGAATGAAGATATTTTTAATTTAGATAATAAAATTGCTATTATAACTGGTGCAGCTCGTGGTCTCGGAAAATCAATGGCGATAGGTTTAGCTAAGTATGGAGCTCATGT
Source organism: uncultured Thermoplasmatales archaeon (assembly GCA_964581795.1). Classification (GTDB taxonomy): domain Archaea; phylum Thermoplasmatota; class E2; order DHVEG-1; family DHVEG-1; genus EX4572-165. The sequence continues at coordinate 3,604 of CAZOPW010000084.1, forward strand.
AGTTATATCAGATGTGATAGATACTTCAGAAACACTTAAAGAAATTAAAAAATTTGATGAGAAATCATTTGATCTTCAGGTAGATGTATCTGATAAATCAAATGTAGAAAATATGATTGAAAAAACAGTAGATGCATTTGGTTCTATTGATGTTTTAGTAAATAATGCTGGAATTCTTAAAACTGCTGATGCAGAAGATTTCTCAGAAGATGATTGGAAAAAAGTTATCGATGTTAATCTAAATGGTGTTTTTCTATGTGCTCAAGCTGCTGGAAAACAAATGATTAAACAAAAATCTGGGAAAATCATCAATATTTCTAGTATTGCAGGTCTTTCTGGTTATGCATCATCAATAGCATATAGTGCTAGTAAAGCAGGAGTAATATCACTTACTCAAACGCTTGCTGCAGAATGGGGGAAACACAATATCAATGTAAATGCTGTATGTCCAGGTGTTTTTGCAACGGATATGACTGCGGATTATTTGAAAGATGAACAATTCAAGAATATGATAAAAACAAATGTTCCACTTGGTAGATATGCTGAATCAGATGAACTCATAGGCACAATTGTTTATCTTGCTTCAGATGCAGCAAATTACGTAACAGGGCATTCTCTTATCATTGATGGTGGTTGGGTAGCTGGACTTTAAATCATTGATGATTTTATGAAAAAAGAGGTCTTTACTCATCTAATTGTCGATGAATCAATTCATGTAACTAAAATGCTAAAAATAGAGTTTAAATAAATACCTATTACTAATGAAAATAGTTCATAGCGGTGAAAAAAACATATTTTCTTTTCAAATTATTCTTTATTTGTATTTTATATGTTTTTAAATTAGCTTTATATACGGAAAATACTTAAAGAAAATTAATTTGAGTGAAGGAAACATAATGAATCAATTTAATAAACATAAACAAAAAAGGATTAACGAAATAAAACGTAGATATCTTAATTTCCATATTAAAAAATGAAAATTCTTTATTTTATTGAATTAATGATGGTGGGAGAAAAATGGAAAACACAATAGAAATATTGGGAAGTTATAAGGAAGGATCTCGAACGGGAAATATTTCAATGCTAAAAGAAAATAAAAATCAATACCAAATTTATGTCGATTGGGATGACTCCAGATATAAGAGAATTTTATTATTTTCGGGTAAATTGAAACAGTGTGTTAATTTTTCAATGAATCGATTCGGTATAAAAAAACAAATACTGAAATCACTAAAATTTTAAAAATAAAGATGAGAGATATATATGAATGTGAAAATAGATCAAGATGGATGTATTGAATGTGGTGCATGTGAGACAGCTTGTTCAGAAGTGTTTACTTTAGAAAATGGAGGAAAAGCAAGTATTGTCAAGAAATATCAAACTGGAGGACCTGCCAGTGGAGAAGTCAGTGATGACTTATCAGATTGTGTCCAGGAGGCAATAGAAAGTTGCCCAGTTGATGTTATTCAAACATCATAAAAAAATTAGAAATAATTACAAAGTATAACTAATTTACAAAGAGCAAATAAAATGATTATTATTGAATACACCAAAATCATAAAGCATTTCGATAATTAAGGGGAATTTATGAAAAAGAAGATATTTAACTATTTTACATTGAATATATTAGTATCAATTTTCATATTTTTTACATTGTTTTCTACAATTAATGGTTCAAGTCATCCTGCATCTGATATGGTTTTGTCATATAATTTAGAAAACCAAGTTCTATCTGTTACAATTAATCATTTCGTATCGGATTCACAGACTCATTATATCGATAATGTTACAATAAGCAAAAATGATGATATAGTTCATATTTTAAATTATACTAGTCAACCTTCTAATTCAAGCTTTACTTACACATATTCTGTAAACGCATCAACTGGGGATGAAATTGAAGTATTCACTCATTGCAATTTAGGTGGATCATTAACAAAGAAATTAACTGTATCCAAACAAAATTCAAATAAGGATACGTTTGGATTATCTGTTCAGGAATTATCGTATTATTCCATTTTTGGTTTACCATTAATAGTATATCTTGGTTTAATCGCATTAGGATTATTTTTAGCAACTGCAGCACTTCCAATATTGAAACGCAAAAATATAGTTAAAACTTCGGTTAAATTACATATTTGGCTTGCTTATGTTGCAATTGTTTTCGCTCTCATTCATTCAATTCTTGGTTTACTTATATACTTATGAAAATTCCAATTAATGTAAAACGGAAATGATATCAATTGAGTTTTATTTTATTTGAAGTTTTTTAATCTATGGGAGTATAAGTTATCTCAAAATAAATCATTACGTATTCTATTTTTTTTAAAACATATAAATTTACTGAAGTGTCAGTTGACATATATTTTAAACATGTGGTCTTATTCTCACC
>CAZOPW010000085.1:0-5704 GCA_964581795.1 uncultured Thermoplasmatales archaeon
CCTGATAGGAAAATATTGTTACACATTATTTAATTTTTATATTCTACTATTAATATAATTTGGTCTATATATTTTAAAATAATTATGCAGGGGAAGGGATTCGAACCCTTGGACCTCTGCAGGAACAGATCTTGAGTCTGTCGCCGTTGACCTAGCTTGGCTACCCCTGCTTATTTGTAATTATTTTCGAACCCATCCTGCAATATTAATTACCCTAAATAATCTTTAGGTTCACACATTGTATTATAAGAAAAAGATCTTATGCTTCACGAACAAGTTTTCGTGCTCTACGACGTTGTTTATTGACTACATACAAACCGGCTAGTACAAAAGCGCCGCCTAACACATAATAAATGGTAACCTTTTCTTGTAAAAAAATAGCTCCAAGTAGTGTCGAAATCACAGGCGTGGCATATAAAAACACACTAATTTCTGATGCTTGTTTTACCTCTAAGGCCGTATACCACAGTGAATAAGCAATAACTGTCGGAAAAAATGCTAAAAATAAAACAGCAGACCATGTTACTATGGATAACTGCATAACTTCCTCAAAAAAAGAAGGAGATAAAAAGGGAATTAAGCCAAGATTACCAATTAAAAAAGCATATGCAGTCAATGACAGCGGATTATACCGATTCATCATTTTTTTCCCAGCAATGGTATATACTGCACCAACAAAGGCAGCCAGAACAACAGCTAATGCTCCCGAAAGATAATCAATCTCAATTCGAGCATCAGGATTACCCCAAAGAGAAATGATAACAACCCCCGCAAGGGCAATAATAATACCAAGTACGATTTTTTTATCAATATGTTCTGAAAGAAACAATTTTGCAAGGATAACCACAAAAATAGGTATAGTTGCAATAATTAAACTAGCTGCACCTGCTGAAACAAATTGTTCGCCATAATTCAATCCCAAGTGATATACTGATATACCAATGAATCCAAGGAGAAACAAACGGAGGGTGTCTTTTTTGTAGAAAGGTGAAAAATGTTTACGTTGAAAAATAACTAAACATAAAAAAATTGTACTTGCAATGAATAATCGTAGAATGGCAAGATTCACTGGTGAAAGCTGCCTTAGGGCAACAATGATCAATGGAAATGCACAAGCCCAAAATACCACAGGCAATCCAACGATAAGAAAAAAATATGTTTCAACAAAAGAAGGGTTTTTTGAACTCCCATTTTTTTTATCAAAATTTGTTATATTGAATCACCTTTTTTACAAATCAAGAGTTAATTACGAACCAATCAATTTATTGCAGGTAACTTTCCACTTCCATAAAAGCATTTTCAATGAAAAATCAATTCTATTCATCGTTTAATATAAATAATAATATACTCATTCATATCAAGGAATATTGTACAGGGAGAAAAACAAGTGTATGACCGCTGACCGTTGGCAATCCCGAATGGCATTTATCATGGCCGCAATTGGATCAGCAATCGGCCTTGGAAATGTATGGAGATTTCCTTTTGTTTGTTATCAAAACGGAGGAGGTGCGTTTCTCATCCCCTTTTTCGTAGCACTTTTTACCGCGGGAATACCATTAATGATCCTTGAATTTAGCTTTGGTCACTGGGCACAATCTGCTCCCCCACAGGCATTTAAAAAAATTCATCAAAAACTAGAATGGGCAGGATGGTGGATCGTATTCATACCCTTTCTCGTTGCTCTTTATTATGTAGTCATCATGGCATGGTGTTTTTCCTATATGATTTATGCATTCACTTTGAGATGGGGAGCAAATACAGGATCATTTTTTCTCAATTCTTACCTAGGACTAACATCAGGGCCAACAGTATTTGGATCACTTAGTATCCCTGCAATTTTAGGAACAATAGCATTATGGTTTCTCATCTTCATCATCCTTTACAAAGGAGTAAAACGTATTGGAAGAGTTGTTGCACTAACGGTGCCTGTTCCCACTATTCTCTTACTTATCCTTACAATACGAGGAGTAACACTACCTGGATCAATTGAAGGGTTAAACTATTATCTGACTCCAGATTTTTCACAATTAACAAATGTAGGTGTTTGGCTTTCTGCTTACGCTCAAGTCTTTTTTTCACTCAGCCTTGCTCAAGGAATTATGATAACCTATGCAAGTTATTTAAAAAAGAAATCGGATATTACAAATAATGCTTGTATTGCTGCCTTTGCCGATGCTGGAACAAGTTTCTTCGCTGGTTTTACCGTCTTTTCCATTGTAGGATATCTAGCTGCAACACAGGGAGTTAGCATCCAGAATCTTGGAATAGCAGGACCAGAACTCATTTTTATCACCTATCCAACAGCCATATCTCTTTTACCTGCAGCAGCAATAGTATTTGGTATCATTTTCTATGTTGCTCTTCTCACCTTTGGAATCGACTCAGCGTTTTCCATGATTGAACCTTTAACCACAAGCATTCATCAAAAGTGGCATATTTCTAAAACAAAATCAACGGCTCTTCTCTGCAGTATCGGTTTCTTTTTTAGCCTTTTCTTTACAGCTGGAAACGGTCTTTATCTCCTTGAAATACTTGATCATTTCATTGCAGAATTTGGACTTGTCACCATTGGGTTACTAGAATGTATATTCCTTGGATGGATTGTACCGGTCTCCATGTTCAGAACGCATGCAAATAAAACATCAGATTTTGCGATTGGTAAATGGTGGGATATTCTCATTAAAATAATCATTCCAACCATTCTCATTCTTATTCTTACTCTTTCAGTAATTAATACGCTTCTTTATCCATATCAAAATTATCCTTGGTTTGTTATCTTTTCTGTAGGAGTATTGCCTATTTTTTTAGTGACCGTGTTGTCTGTTCTTTTTATGAAATTTTCATCTTTCGGGGAGGCAAATACTCATGCTTAATACTCCTGCACTGATTATGTTTCTATTTGGAATAAGTATTCTGTACGGTGGATTAGCCTACTTCCTCTATAAAGCATTGAAAGCAAAAAAATATTGAGAACAAGATTTAATAGGTAAGGATTAATACAACTGACCCATTGCGTTTCATTCAAAAAAAAGAAGGTGTTACTATTCAAATGATTAAGAAAAAGGTCAAATGTCCTTCTTGCGGTTATGAAACAACGATACAAGGCAAATCTGGAGAAACAAAAAAAATAACGTGCCCACAATGTAATAGTATCGGTTTATTTCAATTTCCTCAAAGGCAAGGACTAACAAAACCTTCTGAACGTTCAATGATGTTAACCGTCTCTTCTTTAACGAAATCATTTAATGGAAAAAAAGCAGTAAATGATGCTTCGTTTTCGGTTCGAAAAGGAGAAATATTTGGATTTCTTGGCCCTAATGGTGCAGGTAAAACGACTACAATCAAAGCCATTCTTGGATTATTATTCCCCGATACTGGACAAATCCTTATTGAAAATCAAAATCTAATAAATAATGAAAAAAAGATAAAGGAAAAAGTAGGATATTTACCTGAAAAAGTCGCTTTCTATGACAATTTAACCGCGCTACAAAATCTTGAATTTTACGCCGAAATGAAAAAGGCAGATATTTCTCAATGTGAAATCTTGTTGCATGAGTTTGGCTTATCTGAAGCAATGCATCAAAAAGTTGGAACTTTTTCAAAGGGAATGATCCAACGATTAGGAATGGCCAGAGCGATTATTGGACATCCTTCATTTCTTATTTTAGACGAACCATCAAGTGGCCTTGACCCAAGGGGAGTAGTTTTCATCAGAGAGAAAATAAGAGCATTAAATGAACAAGGCGTTACCCTTTTCATTTCATCACACATCCTAAGTGAAATCCAAGCTATTTGCCATCGTGTAGGAATCATCAATAAAGGTTCAATTGTTGCTGTGGACGATATCAGTAATTTACAGAATCGGCTACAACTCAGACCAAAACTTGTACTAACCTTAGAAACAGTTAAAAAAGAATTCATAACCGCTATTGAGTCAATCGATGGCGTTTTTTCAGTCAAACAAGAAAAAGATACCCTTGAAGTCTTCTGCCAAAAGGAAACAAAAGCAATAGTTGTCCTTACGCTTTCAAAGAAAAATGCAACGGTTAAAGACATTCAAACAATAGATCCTTCTCTTGAAGAAGTATTTATGAGATTCACAGAGGCTGATAGTGCATGAACATAGATGAATTACAAACCTTTATCCCCAGTAAATCAGTACTTTTAATCGCAAAAAAAGAAATCATGGATAATATTCGTAATAAATGGATCATATTCATGACTGGTGTTTTTGCCTTCTTAACATTAATTATCTCCTATTTCGGATCTTTAGGTAGTGGTTGGCAATCCATAGGATTAACTATCGCTGGGATGATGTCTTTAGTTCAATATTTAATCCCTATTATCGCCCTGATGTTAAGCTATGGTGCGTTGGTTGGTGAAATCGAAAGAGGATCAATGAGTGCTTTTCTCTCACTCCCCGTGAAACGATTTGAAATCATTTTAGGTAAATTTGTAGGATTAAGCAGTGTTTTAGCTATTTCAATTATTGCCGGATTTGGTATCGCAGGTATAATCATAGGTTTAAATGTTGGTGAAATTAACATCGGAGAATACCTCTTCTTCTTATTAGCATCAATTCTTCTTGGTACGGTCTTTGTATGTCTAGGATTATTTGCATCATCATTTTTCAAAAGAAGATCTACCTCCATGGGAATGGCAGTATTCTTATGGTTCTTTTTCACTATGATTTGGAGTGTAATTACCTTAGGAATAGCAAGTATGGTTGTTGACATCGGTTCAATTGCTACAGGAAATATTCCTGACTGGTATTATGCTATGGAAATGATAAATCCATTATCTTCATACAACGGTCTTGTTTCTATCAATATTGAATCTGTTTCTAATATAGGACAGCAGTTCATTGGATCCTATCCAGATTTTTATTCAACACCGATATTAACATTTGTTCTTCTTGTTTGGCTGATCGTCTTTCTCATGCTTTCAATATTTATATTTAAAAAACGAGATTTGTAAGATGCTGTTTAACCATTGATTTAACTATATTTCGACGTTGTTTTAATTCCATTGGTTCGAAGAAAGATAAATTAGGATATTTGATATTTATTAGTATCAAAGGCGATGCTGGAGCCATATTAAAATCGAAATGTTTTTCAGGATGATCAAGTGCACTTTGAATTTGGTCCAAGCTTATTTTTTCCTTGCAATATTTTATCGATGCTTCCATCATCCTTCGAATTTGATTCCATAAAAACGTTTGCGCACTAATCTCCACAGTGATAAAACCTTCATTCTTTCCAATATCTATCCGATTAATTGTTCGGATTGGATTTCGATGCGATTCAATTCGAGCAAAATTTGAAAAATCATGTGAACCCTGAAAGAGGGATAATGCTGTTCTTATTTTTTTAATAGAAAATTGTTCACTTGGAAGAAGATACTGATATGTTCTCATTTCCGCATAACGTGGGTTAAAATCACTCGGAACCGTCGTAATACCATAAGGGAAAATTGATTCAAATTCGTTTTTAACTAAAGACAAAACGTGTCTTGGTTCCATTGAAGTGTAGAACGTCATGATATTTGTTAATGCTGAAACGTGTTTATCTGTCCTACTTGCACAACGGATTTCAGCTTCTTTTACATTAGAAATAATTTGTTTATCAAATAGCTTATCTATTATCTTTCCTTCAACAGTTTCAACAGTTGGTTGACGTGCATAACCATGGAAATGTAAACCAAT
>CAZOPW010000086.1:0-5481 GCA_964581795.1 uncultured Thermoplasmatales archaeon
GTGGAGAGATGGGAGGAATCTGGTTGGATAGTGAAGATGGAAGGAAGAAAAAAAACAAACAGTTTTTTTCCCAGATCCCTCACGTTATACTCTATCAATCATAATATATAAAATTAACGTGTTCAAATGTCAATTTAATCATTTTTTTAAAATAGAAATAGATTAGAACTGATAAGGTAAAATTTCATTATTTTTTAAAAAAAGATATTAAAAATTATGTCTATTTAAAAAAGAGAAAATCATTTATCATATAGATTATCATTACATATATTAATATTAACATATGTTCTCCAGAATGTTTTTATATGAATATTGCGATTTAACTTATTAACTCATTTGCAAATAATATTTTAAAAGATATGGAGGAGGAAAAAAGAATGCAATTGAATAAAACAAAAATTATAAGTTTATTCATCATCCTATTACTTAGTACAGGAAGCCTACTACCAATTACCCTAGGTAATGACAACGACAGAGAAAATAATCAATTCGATGAACCATCTGATGATCTTACCATTAAAAACTATTCAATACATTTTTCTAAACTTCTAATTAAAACACAAGATAATAAAATAGAAATTGATCTGAAAGAAGCTAATACATTTATTAAAGTAGCAAATAATGTAATAATACCAATCTACACAAAAACAATCATCTTACCATTTGGATCAAAAATTATCGACATCATTTGCACACATTCAATTGAAAATTCAATTCCGCTTTCTATTCCTAACGCTCTCAAATCAAAAGAAAAAAATATTCCCACTCAGGTTATCAAAGAACATGATATAAACTCTAATCAATGGTACCACATCCAAACTGGTGGAGGCATACAAAATAAAAATCATGCTCATTTTATAACAATTACACTTTATCCATTACAATACAATGAAAAGGAAAATGAATTACGCTTCAGAAACCATTTTAATATTCAAATACACTACAAAAAACCATCCTCTTCCTCTTTTGAAAATAATAATTATGATTTTTTAGTGATCACACCTAATAATTTTAAAGAGTCCGTCCAACCATTAATCGATCATAAAAAAAATCATGGCATCAAAACAAAATTAGTGACAACAGAAGAAATATATCAAGATGAATACTTCACCGTTAATGGGAATGATAAAGCTGAAGAAATAAAACGTTTCTTATTCAACGCGTTTAATCAATGGGGAATTGACTATGTCCTGCTTGTGGGCAATGTTAACAAAATCCCAATTCGAAAAACCTGGATGGGGACAGGAGAATATCAAAGAACACCATTAACTGATTTATATTATGCAGATCTTTGTTTTGGAAATGGATCATTTTGCAGTTGGGATTCAAATAATAATGGATATTATGGAGAAAAATGGCATGGTACGTCAGATGATCTCGTCGATCTTTATGCAGATATCTATATCGGACGGCTCGCGTGCAATAACAACTTTGAGGTAAAAACCGTTGTAAATAAAATCATTCACTATGAAAACAATGCAAAAGATTCAGATTGGGTTCATAATTGCGTCATGGTCGGAGGAGATACTCATCCAACACATAACGATTACGCTGAAGGAGAAATACTCATTGATGAAATCGCTGATGTGACACCAACCTTACATCATCTTATGCTAAAAACATCAGAAGGAACTTTCAACCATCAATCATTAAATGACTTTCTCAATGCTGGTGCAGGCTTTTTTTGTTATGCAGGCCACGGATTTGAAATTGGATTAAGTACACATCCTCCAAATAGTGAAGAATGGATTGATTATAACCTTCTTCATCTTTCTGGTCTTCGAAATAAAGAGAAATATCCCATTGTTTTTTTCAATGCTTGTCTTACTGCACGCCTTGATTACAACCTCCTTAACCTTATTGCAGATATGATTTATTTTTCGGTTCCACTCCCCAAACTCGATAAACCGGATGATATCACTTTTCCAATTCTATTTCCATGTATCGCATGGACAATTGTTGCTCAACCTAACAGTGGAGCAGTAGCTTCTATTGGAGCAACAAGAATATCATATGGATCAATTGAAGAAGACGGAGATATAACTGGCGGATGTTCATATATTACCTTTAAGTTTTTTGAAGCATATTCAGATGGTATTTTCCTTTCTGACATGCTTTTTTCAGCTGAGAACGATTTTCTTCAAAATGCTACCTGGAAAGATCCATTTATCGTTGAAGAAATGATTCTTCTTGGTGATCCAACACTAAAAGTAGGTGGATATGAATGAATAAAATAAAAATAAAGAAAATAGTGACGCTGCTTCTTTTCATTTCACTACTTCTTACGCCTATTCTACAGGTTAAAGCCAAAGAAAAATCTATTGAAAGCTCTTTATTTAAAATGAACCTAGATTTTTTTAAAACATGGAAAAACACGTATTCATCACAATTTAAAAATACACTGGAAGAGTGGTCAGTTCAATACCATCGTAATGAAGAAGACGTGTCTAGAAAAATAGTTCTTGATTCAAAAGAAAACATTATTACAGCCGGTTACACCGCCCGTATGGATTCAGACGAAATTGATTTCCTTACTTTAAAATATGACCAAGATGGAAACTTATTATGGGATGCTGTTTTTAACGGAGGAAAAAATGATTACGCGTGGGATATTGCGTTAGATTCCAAAGATAACATTATCCTATTTGGAGTCAACTCTAGTTTGTATGCAGAAGATATTAGTGATTTAAACATCACCCTATTTCTTGTGAAATACGATGAAGACGGTGTTGAACTCTGGAACAAGTCAATAGAAATCGAAGAGGATGGTTTTCCTGGTGGTATTGCGATTGATTCAAAAGATAACATTATACTAACCATTGGTAAGGGAAATCTTGATAGCATGGCTTTTTTCTGTCACACGGTGAAAATGGATAAAGATGGTAATGAACTATGGAATACAACATTCACAAAAGATATGCTCTCAATAGGATTTGATGTCGTCGTTAATAAAAAAGATGAAATCTTTGTTGGTGGACTTGTTGCATCTTTTTTTGGTCAAGGATGGTTTTTAAGTAAGTATGATCCATCAGGAAATCTTCATTGGACACAACGATATAATATGGGAAATAATCTTAATGATTTAGAAATCGATGAAGAAGGAAACATCATTATCGTTGGACAAACCTTCTCAGTAGAAAGTAATTCTACAGAGTGGATTACTATAAAATGCGATAAAAATGGTAAGCTCTTATGGGATTATCAATTCGATGGGATATATCATGAATCTGCAAATGATGCAGCAATAGATACTAACGGGAACATATTTGTTCTTGGAACAATTTTTATGGAGGAATCCTATGAACATTGCATCCTCATCTTTGATCCAAATGGAAATGAACTATGCATGAAAAAACCTTCAATAGATGGATCCTATCTAGGAATAACAATTGATAGTGATAATACCCTTTATGCAACTGGAGTTATTAATAATTCTGATGATTTCTACGATGTTGATTGCTATACGTGTAAATTCAAGGATAATACCCCACCATTAGTAGACTCATTCTCACCTGAACCTGGATATCTATACCTCTTTAATACACAACTATTCCCTTTTTTTGAAAAAACAGTTGTTCTTGGAAAAATAACGCTATGTGCAAGCACAACAAGTTCTGAAGACATTGAAAAAGTACTTTTTTATGTAGATGGCATTTTGCAACATACAATTGAATCACCCCCTTATGAATGGACCTGGAATGATAAGGAGTTTGGTTGGCATCAAATCGAAATTCAAGTATTTGATGAAAACGCCAATATAAACAGAGAAACTGTGAGAGTGTTTAAAATTTTATAACATCCTCCTCTTCTATTTAGAACTATATTAACTTAATTGGGGTCCGTTAAAAAAATAAAGCGGACCCGCAGGGATTCGAACCCTGGTAACTGGCTCCGAAGGCCAATAGGATATCCAAGCTACCTCACGGGCCCATAGTAACAATTTTACATCTGCAATTGGAAACAGTATTATAAAGTTGTCTAAGGCAATTATTACATTTTCAATTATACCTAGAACTCTATATTATTAAGAAAGATATAAATATACATAATTCCATTTGAAACATTGTTGGATGGATGCAAATTAATCTGGATTTCGATAGTAATTAACAGATTCTCTCTACAAAATCGTGTAATCCAATGATCAAAAATGGGAAGTATTCCAAAAAAAAAGAATTGATTAGTCTGATTAGTTTTGATCACTTTCAGATCAGCAGATTAATCATAAACACTCACTAGGTGGAAAAATAGGATGGGAAAACAGAAGGGAATCATTGCTGGATTATCAAAACGAAAGAAAAAAGTAAATAAAAAAAGTAAAAAAGCAGTTACCAGTAATTTACTTTTTCAAAGTAGAAAAAATCATAAAAAAACATTGCTAAATAATGACCAGACTCCATATACTTTAAATGAATCAGAAATCGATGGTTTAAAAAAAGATACCTTAAAGCGAGAAGGATATGCTGCTGAAGCATCCTGGGAGGAAATCGATTTTTATGAGATTAAAAAACCATTTACTTTTGTATCAATCATTCAACATGAAGATACCCGTGATAAGAGATATATTTTAATTGAACCTGCTTTAAACCGTAAAGAAAAGAATGATTATGATTTTATTTATAATACATTACATACTATCTCAACGAATACCAAAGAGATTGAACAAAAAGGAGTAGACAGCGTCCTTGAAGAATTGGTTGACGAAATCATTTTGGATTATTCTTTAAAAATTACAAATAAGGAGAAAGAAAAACTTTTATACTATTTTAAAAAGAATTTACTCGGGCTTTCTATACTTGAACCATTAATGAATGATCCATATATTGAGGATATAAGTTGCGATGGTTCTGAAGTTGCGTTATTTTTATATCATCGAGAACACGGATCTATTCAGAGCAATGTTCAATTTACTGATGAAGAGGTGCTTTCTGGTTTTGTTATCAAACTAGCTCAGAAATCTGGGAAACATATTTCCATAGCAAACCCTATGATTGATGCAACAATGCCTGATGGATCTCGTATCCAGATGACACTTAGTACTGAGATAAGTAGCAAAGGAAGTACATTTACTATACGAAAATTCCGAGAAGAACCGTTTTCCCCACCTGATTTAATTCGTTTCAACACGATGAGTTCAGAAATGATTGCTTATTTTTGGATGGCTGTGGAACATGGATTCAACGCTTTGATCAGTGGAGGAACAGCATCAGGAAAAACAAGTACATTGAATGCTTTAGCACTTTTCATTCCTAGAGAATCTAAAATCGTAAGCATTGAAGAAACCAGAGAAATCAACCTTCCACATCCAAACTGGATTCCTGGTGTTTCTCGGACGGGATTTGGAGAAGTTGTTGATGGAAAAATTGCTGGTGAAATTGATATGTATGATCTGATGAAGGCAGCGCTCAGACAACGACCAGAATACATCCTTGTTGGAGAAATACGAGGAAGGGAAGCATATGTTCTTTTCCAAGCCATGGCAAC
>CAZOPW010000087.1:0-550 GCA_964581795.1 uncultured Thermoplasmatales archaeon
AATGAATCTTTGAAACAAAAAGATGAGCAAATACGAAGTATGCAGCAAACCATCGAAGAAATGAAAAGAGAAATGCTTGAAATTAAAATCGAAAAAAACAGTAATAACATAGAAGAATTGATTAGAAAAGCAATAAAAGAAAAATGATTAATTTAAATCGTTATCATATTGGCTTAGAAAATCATTAATGTTAATTTTTCTTGGTTTTGTTTTTTGACCACAAGCTGGACAATAAGAATTCATTTCGTTTATCTTATTGCTTTGTTTAAAAGATTTTTTTTTATTTTCTTTTTCACATTTACAATCAGGGTATAAATTTTCAATAAATGTTTTTGTATATTCATCAGTATTTAATTTTAAAGATGTGCATTCATTTTGAACTTTAGAGATTGTAGCACCAGAAATAAATATATCTGAAAGATTACTTTGATGAGCAACAACAGTTAAAGGATTTAACATAAATTTAAATCTTCTAATAATAGTTGCTTCAATAAAAATCCATGTTAACGGATCACTTAATTTATAATCCTTTAAAATTGAATACATTTCA
>CAZOPW010000087.1:560-5184 GCA_964581795.1 uncultured Thermoplasmatales archaeon
CACTTTTAGATTTTTGTGAATATTCTGAGTAATTTTCCTTTAATACTTCAATTAACATATCTAAAGGTTCTTTTACAATCCATGATTCACAGTTCTCCTCATGTATATCAATTTTTATATGATTAAAACCAGGAAAATGAAAATTAACAATTCCGTTATCGTTTTCAAGAATATCATATAAAAAGTGTTCCCAATAATGATTTATAATTGGATTTATCATATTTTGAAAAATTAAAAAGGCAAAAATTCTTCTATCAAGTTTAGGAAAACGATTAGTTATTTTATTACTTTCAAGAATGAACTTTTTTAATACCCTACTATTAAGTAATCCAAAACGGTAGGAATTAATTCTATTTATTTTGTTAACTTCATCTTGAATTTTTCTAGCAGAATCTAATAATGATTTATTCCATTTATCCTTAATCTTTTCATTTGCACAATTTATTAAATCATTATTAGACTCATAACCATAAATTGTTATTCCATATTCAGAAATTGATTTAACACCATCAGATGTATCAATTCTAAACTTATCTTCTTCTTTGATATAGGTTTCAATATTGAATTTTTCTTTTAATTTCCAGTATGCAGCGTTATTTTTTGATATTCTTTTATTAATTAAATTAAGATCACTTTCATACATTGTATTTAAATGATCTAAGATTGTTCTAATATTCAAGCCGCCAGGGAAATATTTTTCTATATCACGTGAATAATTTTTTTTTATCCCATTATAAATTTCACGTGTTTTTAATTCTTTATTTTGATTTAAACGAGCAAATGAAGAAATTAATTTTGTTAATGGATGAGCTAACAATTGTTCATCTGTATATTTTCTAGTAACTGGCAAATCCAACCACCATGTATGTACATCATGTGCATGGTACTTAAATATTATGTCAAACACACCTTATTTTGATGTCTAAAGAAAAAATTCAGATTTCATTCAACAAAGCACAATCAAACATGCTTAGAAATGAATCAAACCGGATTGGTTCCTCAATAGCGAGTATCGTAAGAATAGCAGTTGATCATTATTTTAATAATAATCCAGGGGCCAAATAATGAGATACGACATGAAATACAAATATCCATTAGCAACCCGATTTCTCGAAGAAACAGGAATGACATTGGATGAAGCGTTAACCTGGATTGAAAAACAAAAAAATATGAAGTAGGAAGTGAAAAAAATATGCCAAAAGAAGAAGAAGCCAAGGAAAATATTGAAGCAGAAGCAAACCAAATCTATAATAAGGAAATCAAAGACACGAACCCAATTTTTAAGGACCGGGAAGTTTTAAGACCTGGGTATTTACCTGACACGTTACCACACCGAGAAAAGGAATTACAGTTTTTGAATGATGCAATCAAAGCATATCATAATGTGTTTATTTACGGAAAAACCGGAGTGGGAAAAACAACAACGGTCAAATTCCTAGGAGAACAATTATTACAAGAATTGAGAGAAGTAAATAAAAAAATTCTTTTGATGTACATTAACTGTGCAGTTGTTGATACGCAATATAGACTCCTTCAAAACATGACTAATCATTTAATTGATGAATGGGATGAAAGGATTCCTTTCTCTGGTTGGTCAACAGATAAGGTTTTTAACACACTCAAAGAAAAACTAGGACAACAAGAAGAAAACGTAATGGTCCTTATTCTTGATGAAATTGATAAACTCAAAGGAGATGAAGTATTATACAAACTTACGAGATTGAACGATCAACTCAAAAATCTGAAAATAATTTTTGTATCAATATCCGATGACTTGATGTATACAGAGTTTCTTGATCCTGAAACAAAAAACAGTCTTGCAGAAACCACTCTAATTTTTCCATCATACAACTCTAAGGAATTAGTATCTATTCTCAATGAACGAGTAAAACTTGCTTTTGAAGAAAACACGGTTGATAAAGATACTATTTCCTTAATTGCAGCATTAGCAGAACAAGATCACGGTGACGCTAACAGAGCTGTTGAATTACTTTATGAAGCAGGGAAAATTGTTCAACATGATAAAGGAATAAAAGACGGAAGAATTACAAAACGTGAAGTGCGTTTAGCTCAAAACAGAATTGAATACAATCGACTACAAGAAATAATCATAAGTTTACCAACTCAATCAAAACTTGTATTAAAAGCAATATCTGATATAGATAAGGATTATCCCTCAATTTTTTTATCAAATGTCTATGAACAATATACACTTCTTTGTGAAGAGTACAACACAGATAAATTAACCTTCAAACGAGTTAAAGAAATTGTTTCAGAATTTGATATGCTAGGCATAATTAGAATAGCTCAAAAAATTACTATTGATGTGCCATTAGATACATCGATTCTTACAGATATGCTGTCATTGGATT
The DNA here is from genome assembly GCA_964581795.1 of uncultured Thermoplasmatales archaeon. Taxonomy (GTDB): domain Archaea; phylum Thermoplasmatota; class E2; order DHVEG-1; family DHVEG-1; genus EX4572-165. The sequence continues at coordinate 2,933 of CAZOPW010000087.1, forward strand.
CAAACAGTGAACATGATGTTTACAACCTGGAAAAAAACCTAAAGATAAAGGTAAATACAGATTTTTCAAATTTGGAAAATTACCGAGATTACATAAAACACTCTGTAGCGCAAATAATAAACTATGCTGAAGGGAATACAAATTTTTCTAAAGATGAAAACTTACGAGCTATTATAAGCCATGCAATAGAATTAGATGCATTTGCAGATGTGATCAATGATTTAACCTGGAAACCAACAGATAGTGATGTGGAATGGGTGCAACGACATCCATCAAGTATCTTTGATAAAAGAAATAATAGCTAACTTTTGGAGTGTTTTGTATGCCGGTGGTAACTGTTGGAATGGTTTTTCACTCCGATCCCGATAAGATAGATAGTATTATTCAATCATTGAAAACAGAACATGGTATCGATGTTGTAGCGGTTAAGCAATCATGGGGTAAGTTGTGGTTATCGGAGGTAAAACCATGACCAATTATCCCGATTATATTTTTTTTAAACGAATGGATGCCATCGTGAAAGGACCATGTAGAATTTTAAACATTCATGATGGGTTGATCACGTTTCTTTTACAAACAGATCACCGAGAACACACTATACCAAGCAAATCACTCATAGAACTGCAACGAGGACCACACGGAGGAAATGAATGAACGGTACTAACGATATATCCAAAGCAGAAGCTCTAGAACTAAATAAAGACATAGTGAACAAACAACAGGGAATAAATCCAACAACAGAACAATTACTAAATGCACCAAAAACAAGAGATGACCTTTATCAAAAAATAAGAAAATGGATATATTTACCAGATACAAAAAGAATAGATATTATACTTGCAGTATCAATAAGTGTATACCAGGAAGGAAAACCCTTATGGGTATTTTTCGTTGGTGGAAGTGGAGATGCAAAAAGTGAACTGATTAAACCATTAGAAAAACTCCCTTACGCCAGAAAAATAGATCAACTAACAGCGAACACACTAGCAACAGGAAAAAAGAATGCTCATGATCTCGGAAGTGAACTCGAACATAACCATACTCTTTTATTATTCACTGATCTTGCATGTCTAACCAGTCTTAACAAAGATGAGAAAAAAAAGATATGGGGACAATTCAGAACTCTTTTTGATGGAGATATTTTTAAAGATACTGGAAGTGGAGTACATAAAGCATACGAGGAATGCCATGTTAATATTCTTGCGTGTACTACAAGTGCAATAAAAGATGAATACCATATACACCAACAGCTTGGAACAAGGGAACTTCTCTTTGATACGGATCCTGATCCAAGACACAATACGGAAAAAATGCGGCATGCTCTCAATAATAGGAATAAACAAAAACAGATGAGAAAGGAAATTGAAGATGCAATACTCGGTTTTTTAGCTGATAAGGAATTTAATGAGAATATTGAGATACCATCTGAAATTATTGATTTTTTGTTTAGAAAGTGCGAAAAACTCAGGTTATTAAGAGCAACTGGTAAGACTGATTGGAAAACTGGAGAACTCGATGCAGATATCGAAGCAGAAGTAACAACGAGACTCATACAGCAATTTGGTCTTTTGTATCAGTCATTGTATAGTCTTGATGAGAACTACCCTGAGAAACGATTTAAAGCGATTATAGAACATTTCGTGAAGTCTAGCTCTCAACCAGTACGATATAAATTATACCAGTTTTTTACAAAAAATAATGATTGGTTTAAAATTTTTGAATTGCATCAACGATTAAAGAATAGTAGAACTGCAATAAAAGCTGAATGTGAAGCGTTATGGAATCTTGGTTTTTTAGATAAGAAGTATGAATATGAAGAAGTAGGGTATGAGGGAAGTAATCGATATCGAGATGTTGCATACTATTCGATTTTGAAAAAAATCGATCAACAGGAGAGGATAATATGAGTTTCGATGTTTGTTCATTCAGGGGGTATAGTATATGTTTACTCTCTCTACTCTCTCTTATTAGAATGAACAAACATGGGAGTATAAGGAGAGGTGTTTTTTTTAGTGAAAGGTAAATACTATCTATATAGTGATGAGTCCGGTCTATATAGCACCGATTCTTTTGAATTGTTTATTTTGTATTTGAAATTGTTTGATTATCAGAAGTACAAACGTATCATGTATAAACCACGTTGGAAGAAACCTAGATCGTATGTTGGCCCTAGTTTTCCGGCAACCCATGAGTCTTTTTTAAAAGCATTAGCTCAGGAGATGCGGATGTATGAGTTAGGGTATGTTTGTGAA
>CAZOPW010000088.1:0-4905 GCA_964581795.1 uncultured Thermoplasmatales archaeon
CAACAATAACCGTATAATACAACCTTGATTAAATGGAAAATAAAGATTTTTTTTTTAATACTAATTAAAGAATTATTTTATCATATTTGATAAAAAAAATTGATAAAAAAAGAAAAAAATGAAAAGAGATTGATTTCGATGATATACTAATGAATTCTATGTATATTTTACCGAACGAAATCAATGTTATATTTACTAGTTGTTACTGCTTTTTTAAGAGGTGCTTCCGTCGTTGGTTGCGCTTGTCGATTTGGCCCAAGTAAATTTGGAGATTGTACGCCAGTCATAATCGCCATTACCCGACATTTTCCTTCGAATTCAGGAAGAACACGGGCACCAAGAATGACATTGGAGTAACAATCCAAATCTTCAGTGAGTGATTTTGCTACATCTTGTACATATTTCAAGCTCATATCTGGTCCGCCAGTAATATGAACAAGTGCACCATCCGCACCAGTATAATCAACGTTAAGTAATGGATGATTCAATGCTTCTTGAACAATCTTATCTACACCAGCATCTTCATCAGCTTCACCCCAAAGCATAACAGAAAGACCACCTTGGTTCATGATTGCTTTCATATCAGCATAATCCAAATTGATTAATGATGGAACGGTAATTGTTTCAGATAATCCTTTCACTGTTTCAGCAATCATTTGATCCATGACTGAAAATGCTTGGTTAATAGGGAGATTTGGAACGAATTCAAGTAAGCGATTATTATCTAACACAACGGTACTATCTGCTTTTGTACGGAGACGATCTAATCCTTCATCTGCTTTGATCAATCGTGCCCGTTCAACATTGAATGGAGTTGAGATCATGCAGGTAACAACGGCATTATGTTTCTTCGCAATTTCAGCAACAACAGGTGCAGTACCTGTTCCAGTTCCGCCACCCATACCTGCAGTAATAAACACAAGATCTGAATCTTTTATTAATTCTTCAATTTCATGAGCTGATTCACGAGCTCCACGTTCAGCGACTTCAGGATAACCACCAGCACCAAGACCTCGGGTAAGCGAACGACCAATCAATAATTTATGGTCAGCTTCAACGAGATCAAGAGCTTGTTTATCAGTGTTAATGGCAATGGTAGTCGCTCCTTTAACACCAAGTTTGTTCAATCGAGTAATTGTGTTTCCACCGGCACCACCACATCCAACAATAGTAATTCGTGGTGTACCAAACATATCATTATCTAACTTTAAACGATCTTCTTCTTCCTTTTTATTTTCAATTGCGGTTTCTACAAAAGCTTTCATTCCACTATTTTTTCCCATTCAATTCCTCCTAGTCTGGTAGTTTGAAGGACGCCAATTTTTTACTTTGGCGTCCTTCTAAAGGGTGCATCCCATCCCTTTCCTCAAAGGATATATGTTGTAAATGTCCTATTTCTTCATGTAAGGTTCCATGGACTCAACAGCCATTTCTAATTCTTGGACCTTCTTCATCTTATTTGCTTTATCGATGACTTGTTGAGCGTAATCTTTGATGAAGTTATTTACAGCGTGGCGAATAACTTCAGATCGGGAAGAAAACTCTCCAGCTCTAATGAAAAGATCAATAGAATGAAGATCCGTTTGGGGAAGCCGGACAGTTATTCTTTGCGTTGCCATAATTCTCCTCACATTCGGGTGTGTCAACATGTTGTCAAAGTGGCACTAATATGACATCAATATCATGTCTTTAAAGCGCCGAACAAATGACAACCGACATCATTTGTCTGACACAATTCTGAATGAGAAGATTGCTTTATATAATTTTCGTTCTGTCAAAGTTTTCAAAAAAAATATAGCATTAGGAACTGACAATACTAGCAAATGCAACAGTTCCTGATATCTTTTCAATTCGCACCTTAACAGCACTACCTTTCACAGCGCCTGGTACATAAATAATGTATTTATCTAAATAAGCTACACCATCACCTTTTTTACCGATGTCTTTAATGGTAACGTCATAGGTGTTACCTTCCTCTAATTTGACCGATTGTTGTTTGCTAACGTTAATCTTTTGAGATTTCAATGGACGAATAGCACCACAGGCATCACAACGAACCATTGTGGTCCTTCCTTTTTTTACAAGATGTGTATCTGGTCGTCCACACTCAGAACATATAACATATATGTTAATATAATCCTTAAGTTTTTCCTGAACAGAATTCGCAGGGATTTTTCCTTGGAATACAACACGACCTCCTTCCCGTTCACCAGCTGTTCCAAGACTGCCCAATAAAAACTTTAAAATTTGATCAGGTTCTCTATTAACAGCATCTGAAATCTTATCAAAATTACGAATGACTGTCGTATTTCCTTCATAAAAAATTTCAGCTTCTGGAAGTTTAAAACGATCCTCGGAAACACGATCTGTTTCAATTGAATCTTTTGCTTTTTTTAACAAATCGTTATAATTAAATGAAGTCATATACTCAACAGCGAATATACTTCCATTGTAAAAACTTTCCGTTTAACTAGTGGGTAGTGGAAAAAAAAGAAAATTGGAAAAAGTGTAGTTAATAACGTATTATATTGGAATTAACTTTCTCACCGAAAACAACAATTCCATTTTTCATTGCTTCCTCTGCACGATGTTGATCACGGGTGAACACCACCGTGTTTCCCTGATTCCAATGCCAAATAAATTCGTCCATCTTTCTCCCCCAAGTTGAGACAGCAGAATCCGTACTGACGTTATTGCATAAATACATTTTGATTTATGTAAATTTAAAATAGGTTGATGAGATTCCCATCTCTTAATGAAAAAATAGCCAATTAGGACAATAACATATTAATATAGAGTCCCATATCTTGGAATCCGACTCAATTTAAAACAAATGAACAAAGAAATGTGCTAAGGAGGCACAAAAATGGTAGAATTTAAAGTAGTTGTAAACGACACAAAAGACGGCAAATCACATCAAGTTCAGATATCTGGTCATCATGCCAACTCATTGATTGGAAAAAAAATTGGAGACGAAGTAGATGGAATATTCATCTCTTTACCTGGCTATAAACTTGCAATAACTGGAGGAACTGATAAAAATGGATTTCCTATGAGAAATGATTTACCCGGTTCAACTCGACGACGATTATTATTAAGTGAAAGCCGAGGGTATCACCCGAAGGAAAATGGTCTTCGTCATAAAAAATCAATCCGGGGAAATACCATAAATCAAGATCTTGTCCAAATTAATATGAAAGTAACAAAATATGGTTCAAAACCAGTTCAAGATTTACTTCAGCCGGAATCCAGTGAAAAAGAAGAGAAAAAAGAGGAGCAATAAATGAAATTGCCACAGCCACCAGAAATCAACATTGGAATGATAGGTCATGTTGACCATGGAAAAACAACATTGACTCAGCGGTTAACAGGGAAATGGACAGATGAACATTCTGAAGAAATGAAACGAGGAATATCTATTAAACTTGGATATGCTGATGCAGCATTTTACAAATGTCCATCCTGTGAAGATCCAAAAGGATACTGTACCACCAAAACATGTCCGGAATGTGGTGGTCCAACCGAGGTTCTTCGAACTGTGTCTTTTGTTGATGCTCCGGGTCACGAGACTTTAATGGCAATAATGCTTTCTAGTGCATCTATCATGGATGGTGCATTGCTTGTGATTGCAGCAAATGAACACTGTCCACAACCACAAACCCGAGAACATTTAACTGCGCTAGATATTGCTGGAATAAAAAATATTGTTATCATCCAAAATAAGATTGATTTGGTGACTGAAGAAGAAGCAGCAGATCATTATCAACAAATTAAAAATTTTGTAAAAGGTACTTGTGCTGAAAACGCGCCTATAATCCCAGTGTGCGCCCATCATGATATTAACATTGATGTCCTCATTCAAGCGATTGAGGAATTTATTCCGACTCCAAATAGAGATTTGGATAAGCCTCCGTTAATGTATATTGCTCGTAGTTTTGATATTAATAAGCCTGGTGCACGGCCTGGTGAAATGAGAGGAGGCGTTATAGGTGGATCATTGATTCAAGGAACAATTGAGAAAGGATCTGAAATTGAGATTGTTCCTGGAAGAGACATTGTTGAAGAGGGACGAAAGAAAGTCGAACGTATTCGAACAAACGTTGATTCACTCTTCACTGGCGGAATGTCAGTAAAAAAAGCTACACCTGGCGGATTGATTGCTATTGGAACTGAACTAGATCCTGCTCGTACAAAATCAGATTCGTTTTCCGGAAAGGTCGTTGGAAAACCAGATCAGTTACCACCAACACTTGATTCGTTCACTCTTGAAGTTTCATTATTAAAAAGAGTTGTTGGAACCATTGAAGAGAAAGTTGTTGAGAAAATCAAAACCAATGAACCATTAATGTTAACTATAGGTACGGCTACAACAGTTGGAGTTGTCGTTGAGTCTCATGATAAAACGGTTGTCGTCAAATTGAAATTATCGGTGAGTGCAAATGAAGGACAGCGTATTGCGATTAGCAGACGGATTGACGGAAGATGGCATCTGATCGGGTACGGGGAAATTCAAACGTAACTCTTGTTTTTCCTGATACAAATGCAATTTTTTCTATTTTTGAATTCTCAATTGATCTAGAATCAGAATTAACGAGATTACTCGGTGCTCATAAAATAATGATACCGGAAGCAGTTATTCATGAAATTGCATTAATTAGAAAAAAAGGAACGGGAAACCAAAAAAAAGTTGCACGACCAGCACTAGAATTCATAAAAAAATATCCAGTTTTTTCCCATTCATCTTTTAACTCGGCAGATGATGCTCTTGTCCAGATCGGTTTAGAAAATAATGCAGTGGTGGTTACAAATGATAAAAAATTACGTGATCGCCTGAAAGAGAAAAAGATAGCTAGGATTTTTTTGAGAGGCAAACAACAGTTGTTTTTTGAAAAATAAATATTTCCT
>CAZOPW010000089.1:0-4685 GCA_964581795.1 uncultured Thermoplasmatales archaeon
AGTGAAGTTGAGATCAATAATGTGAAAGCTGGTTTGTTACTCTCTGCAACAATTGATAGTGACGAAGAAGTCAGCTGGAGTATTGATGTCGAAGGCATTGTGTTATTCGGTGGACATGCAGACGGAACAGCTGTGGGAAGTACACAAGTTCGCTTACCATTCAGTCTTGGATTTGGTAAAGTGGATATTACCATTACAGCTGGTAGTGCACAAGAACAGTATACCGCTACGATGATTGGTCCATTCCTGTTTAATTTACAGGAAGCATAAAACCAATACGACGCTAAAACGAATTTGAGGGAAATTAGTTCCCTCAACACTCTCTTTTTTTTATTTTTTTAAAATCAATTCATTTGACTTCTTCCATTTTTATCGAAATGTTTAATACTTAGATGAACACTTTCTCAGAAAGGATATGAACAAAGTTAATTGTAGAATGCTAGTTATTTTATTTGCTTTAATTTTATTTATATTATTTTTTGCTGGTTGTCTTTTGAGTAATCAACAGTCTTTGGAATATACATTTGGCGTAAATAGTGATGGAACTTCAGATTTCACATCAATTAGTGAAGCAATTGCTCATGCTCAGGACCATGATATTATTTTTGTTCACAATGGATTGTATGAAGAAAACCTCGTGATCAACAAATCAATTCATTTGATTGGTGAAAATAAATTTTCTACGATACTAGATGGTAACGGTGAAGGAACGGTGATTAGTATTACTGCTGATAGCGTGAAAGTTACTCATTTTACGATTCAAAATAGCGGATCCAAAAGTACGTATTATGAAATGGACGCTGGAGTAAATAGTAATGCATCAAATGTACAAGTTTCAAATTGTATTTGTAAAAATACTACTGTTGGTTTACAAGTAAAAAATGCAAATGAAAATAGATTAGATAATAATCTGTTACAGAATAATTTGTATGGTATCTTTTTATTTCATAGTTCTTATAACACTATTGATAATAATTTAGTAGAATCAAATTCATATTATGGGTGTTATTTGTATTCCGGTTCAAACAAGAATCAAATGAGTGATAATCTTTTTGTTGATAATAAATATGGTGTACGGATTAAATCAGAACAAAACCAGGTAATACAAAATCTTTTTAGGGAAAATATTCGTGGTGTATGGTTTTGTTGTGGGGCAAAGAACAATACAGTGTATCATAACACATTTGTGAATAACACTGAGGATAATGGAAGAGATAATTTTAATGAAAACAAATGGTATCATCCACAACTTGGCGGGAATTATTGGGATAATTACCATGGAAATGATACTGATAATGATGGATTTGGGGATACTTCTTACATTGTTGATCAAACAAGTGCAGGAAGAATTATTGCTGAAGATAAAATGCCATTACTACAACCAACGAAAGATTTTGATTAATCATACTTGTTAGCATAGAATTATTAAATTTATTTTAAAGATATAAAGAAATTATATTATTTTATCTAAATGGTGGTGATACAAACCACAAAAATTATATTTAATGAATGACTATATTAATACTGAAATATAAGAATTGAGGAATTCTTCATGATACATCGTAAAACGCTCGTTTTACTAGTTTTTCTTAGTACCTTCCTAGCGACCGCTTTTTCAATACCTGTTGAAAGTAATGATGAATCATTAGCTAAAGATGAACTTGATGTTGATCAATCATATTCAAATTCAGTGGATAGAATTTATGGAGATATTGTAATAGGACAATCTTTTTCTCCAACACTACCAGAACTTACTCGTGTTGAATTGTATTTATCAAAAAGAGGAGAAATCACTAGTAACTTTCGGCTATATATCAAAGAATCAAGAACTAGTGAAACAATTTTAACCCAAACTTCAGTATCAGCTGATAGTATACCAAGTGTTGATAGAATCTGGGTAATGTTTGATTTTGCTGATATTGATGTGGATACTGAAAAAACGTATTATATCTTTTGTACTACTGACTCCGGTGATGAAGACTCATATTATGAATGGTATCAATCAAATCTTAACCGGTATGCCGAGGGAATAAAATATGTATCGTCGGATAATGGTGAAACCTTTTTAGAAGAATTAAATTCTGATTGCACATTTCGAACGTATGGGTCAGGACCAATTTTGAATGTTGAGTATGTTATTTCTGAATCATGGAATTCAATTGAAGTTAGTATTAAGAATAAGGGGACATCTGCGGCAGATAACATCAAAGTTACGACTTCGTTTTCAAGGGGACTTAGTTTAATGGTGAGAGATTGGTTTGAATATAAATCAAATACTAGCTTGTCACCAGGTCATGAGTTACATGTTAATGTAGATCCAGTAATAGGATTTGGCGCGACGACGATGAAAATTGATGTTTGGTCTGAAAATGCACAACGAATCATTGAATCAAAACATGTATTTTTATTTCTATTTTATATTTATATTTCCCCAGATTGATTCAATCATAAAAAAGTAAATCAAATCACATAATTATTTTTTTTTAAATTATTCTAGATAATTTTTGTATATAAATTGAAGAAAAAGGTAGTGGAAAAATTATTGTCGCTTATAAATACCACTATCTCCGTTTGCATAGGTGATAGTAACAGTATTGTTACCTAAGAACATATAGGTATATTTGTGAACAGTTTGATCTTCATCGTTCCAATGGAGTTCAAGTGAACCATCATCAACGATGTAAGTACCCCCATATCCTTCTACATCAAACGTTCCATTTTCAAAAAACGTAAATGATGGTTTAATATACCATTTAATGGGTTCTGATGTTTTCCAGGTTCCAACGAATTTTTCTTTATCTGAATCATATTCTTTATCTGTTGTATTATTGTTTGTGGTATTATTTTGATTTGGATTAGATTCATCTGTACAACCTAAAAGAAAGCTTGAAAGCAAAAGAATACCAATGAAGAGAGCGATTGTCTTTTTTTTCATGGGAACATCCTCTATATACTAATTATTCTTAATTTATAAAAATATTTTCATTAGTAAGGTTCTCTTGTGTTATCATTTATTAATTAGTATTGAGATATTTTTTATTAATTAGTAATAATTGTAATGTAACGTTTAATATCCTTTTATATTAAATATTTTTGAAACGTATCATTCATTATCTGCTATTTAATATAATAATTTAAATATGTAGTATCGAATATACTACCAAAATTAAATGGGAGGTTTGATATTAAAAATTGGATAGAATCATAATTTGATATTTTTTATAAAAAAGTGAAAAGTTACTTCAACTTATTTTCATTAATTTAAAAATCGTATTGATTGTTCGACAAAGCCAGTCCCTTTCATTGACTTGTTTTCCCATATACCATTAACGCTGCACGCCGCTTCTTTTACCTTTAAAACATTATATTCTATAAGATCACCTATAACCTCAACTGTTAAATTTAAATCTATTTCTTTAGAAGTTAAAATCCATTTTTTAGTCCACCATGTAGGAGTATACTCTACAGGTTTTATATCTAAATCAGATATCTCTCTCACTTCTCCTTCAGGATTAACCATATATCCAATGTTTATTTTCCCATTAATAGACTGGGTTTTCATTGCCACTAAATCATAATTATCACTAAACCGAACTGCAAACCAGTGCCAATCGCCAACTAACCTATTTCCCCAAACCCGATCTATAACACCCACTCCTGAAACACGTATTTTCTCATATCCGATAGTCAAATCACCACTGACATCAACATTAGTATGGTCATAAAGATAGGAATCATTATACTCCTCACCCATAAATCCAAGTGGAATTTCAACTGTTGGTCCTTTGTTACTCTTTATCTTAAAATCAAAAGAAAACTTTCGACCTTGATCCTCAAAATTAGCTGTGAAATCATAAACATAAGGGTTCGTACTTATCTGAGACCATCTCTGAGAGGATCCGTAACTAATATTCAATTTAGCTGTATCATAATTGAATGAACTGGATTTTCCTGTGAAGCTAAAATAGGTTTTATTTTTAAATAATCCATAAAAACCATCAACGTCTAGAATACCAATTAATTGACTCATCCTTTCACCTGAACGGGACAATTGATAAACAAGTCCACAAAAATACGACTTTCCATCGGAAGAGCGGACATAACACCCAAAATTCCATGCTTCATCATATCCTTCATGCCAACCCTCATCAGATGGAAAATCTAATATTTCCATTATTTTATACTCCTTATCATTGTTGAAACAACCACTTAAAAAACCTGTGATAAACACTAATACAACTATAAGAAAAATTATCGGTTCATTAGTTAATTTTATAATCATTTTTTTTCTTCCTTTGTCAAACAAGACCAATGTAAAAAATACAACCACTTATCTTGATATAAAACTTATGTTATTTGTTTGTAACAAAAACATAGTTAAAGTAGAATTTTTCTAAAATTGAGAATGTTAAATATTCATAATGTTTGGATTTTTAATAAAGATTCACAATATAAGAGAATTATAATTGAATCTTATGTTTTTCCTTATTAAATATTTTTAAATAATGGACTGAACCCCTTTAAGTTCACAAATAGTTAAGTTAAGAGCCTGTCTGAAAAATACAATCGTATCTATCTCAAATAATATGGTGTTTTAACGAGCTCAACGCAAAGTTGTAAAAAAAATTAAGAAAAAGTTTTTTCCTAATATGCTTGTGCTTTCCACAATTTCAACAAATTGTGGG
>CAZOPW010000090.1:0-3967 GCA_964581795.1 uncultured Thermoplasmatales archaeon
GATGTGCACTGTTTAAAATTCACAACGAGTTTCATACTTTATATACAATAAAAAAGAAGAGAAAAAGGAGATGATTAGGTTTCAACTGCTAATATAGCTGCCGAAAAACGTTCATTGCTATCCTCGAAATAACCCACAAGATTATAACAAGGATAAACTAGTCCTTTATTTTCTACTGTAGGTCCTACATAATAGCAGGTATAAATATCAGTTATTATCGCCGTTCGATTTTCATAACTTGTTCGTGTTATTGAAAGGACATTATCTGATTTTGCAATTGCCTGATCGGGACTAATTACCTTTGCCGTTTCTACTTTTTTGAATTGCTGTGCAGGAAACGAAAAAGCAACTACCTCTTCATTTTCACCAATTGTTACGTAGCATTTTCCACCCGCACCAACAATGGATAATCCATTCAAATCTTTGCTAAAATATATTTTTTTGGTGATGGTATACTCTTCGATTATTTTACTTGTTGTTGTATCAAATGTTCCTTGTGTATTTTCTGCTACATGAGTAAACTCAAGATTTTCTGACCACAGATTATGGGATTTAAGGAAGTTTTCAGCTATTTCTCTAGATTTTTGATCGGTTGGAATATCAGGTTGAGAACTTACTGTAGGGTATGCTTTTTCACTATCAACATAATGCCATCTTCCAATATCTTCAAAGTATTCCAATGTTTTAGATTCATCAGTAAGAACATATTTATCAGACATTATTTCATTTTGTCTATCAACATATCTTGTATCTCCTTCAATATCAAAGATCCGCCCTAATCCTTTCAAAGTCCCCTGATCGAAGATGTCTGGAATTAATTTGTACACTGTAAGTTCTTCATCTAATTCAGGAAACTCGGTCTTAAAAATTATTCTCGTTGCATCTGAAAAACCTCTAACCGCCCTCATAACAGGGGTTGAATCCTGTGAACAACAAGTGTCTGTGTTATCAAAATTGGCTACAATTCCAAAGGAGGATACAACTAACATTGCCGTCACAATTAAACCAATACCAAATATTGTTTTATTTTCCACATTTATCACGCTCCTATTTTAACATATTATGGTCTTTGAGTCCAGAAGGTTTTCGTAGAGTCAACCGTTGGATCAGAATGAACAGGAGTTCCACAATAATAAACATGATCATCTCCCATGTCATTGTTTTCACCCCATACTATCATTTTTCTTTCGTGGCCGCTACCATGCCATTCCCATTCTTCACCTGCATCAAACCATGCTGTTTTAAAGGAATCATGGTTATTAATTAATTCTTCTCCCATTGTTTCTCCATAAATCCCTTCATCACATTCAGTTTCCCATGCTCCTACCAAATGAACGCCTTCCATTGCATCAGCAATAGCACCGACATCTGAATCTCCAGTCAAACAGCAAGCAAGTCCAACCCAGTTCAATTTATTACTATTTTCATCGCCCCAATTACAATTAGTATTTACATTAACAACATTTGTTAACCATCTGAAAATTAGGGTGGTGATACTTCCATGTCCTGCATAATAGCCAAAATGGACACTATCTACTCCCTCGCTCCATGAGTCTCTTTGATACTGCCAATATCTGAAGTCGCATTCCCAATCTCCTTGTTCAAAGCCTTGCTTCCAATGATCTCTATGAAGTTCATTACGAAGACCTTGGGCATCTTCTTTGGTTAAATAACAGTCTCCCAAAACTATGTAATCTTCTCTCCAGGTTATTCCAATTTCTGGTTCAGCTGGAATGGCGTTTGCATTACTAACCATGAGAGATGGTATTATCAAGCTTATCATTGACAAAAGAACCAGCGTCTTTTTATTTCCAAATTTCATTTTTTTCATTTATTTTTCCTCAATTTTAAATTAAATTCATTTCATCCAATATTTCTTTCATCTTGACTCCTTTATTTCATAAATAAGATTTACTTGTATCGTTCCTCTTTATCACCTCATTTTTTTATTTACATCAATCAAATCATAAATTTATAAGAATTGTGAAAATATACTGAAATATTACTGAAACATAGTGAAAATATAAACGATATTAAATGATAATAAAGACTGAAAAAAATAAATATACACAAATCAAAAAAATGTACTTCTTTACAAAAAACACTGTTGTTTTTCAATCTTGATAATATCGAACGAAATCTTTTCCTCTCTTAGAAAGACGAACAATTTTATTCCTTCCATTTTTTCTTACTTTGATTAAGCCATTCATTTGTAAACGTTTTATTCTCATTCGAACTGTCGGATACGTCACATCAAACCAATCTTTCATAACAGAAAAAGAAACACCTGCCTCATCATGCCCCTTAGATTGAATAAAAAACAACCATTTCATCAAACATTCATCAAGAACAACATCACTTGGTTCCCACGTATGAGTCACTGTAAACTCAGTTCGAAGCTGCCTTTCCTGCCGTTCATTGAAAATAGATAGATCAGAAACAAGTAAAAACATTGACGAAGTACCAAAGATAATATCGTTAATAATATACAACATTTTCATTAATCCGGAAAATGAAAAGCGATTTAAAAAATAATCTAACCGATCCAGTAAAATCACTGCCTTTGAATGACCAAGACAAAAGTTTTTGATATATGTAATTAACTCATCAACGTTAATAATACAATGAGGGATACCAACATCTTTTTCTCCCAATAACAAAAACTGAGAACATGTGTTATTAAATAATCTCATAATAAAAAGTAAAGACTTCCGAGTGATATACATAACATGAAAATCAAAAGATAAAAGAGAACTAACTAATCCTAATACCCAGTGATCTTCATCTTTATGAATAATATAATTCATTCCAACATTAAGCGAACTTACTAAATCATACAACTGAGAAACATCCCATCCAACAAAAATAAAGAATTTTTTTTCATCATGAACAATTAGTTCTGGAGGGAAAAAAAGATGCATTGCCGTTACTCCACCATGCTTATTATTCAACAAAAGCAATCGCATAGATGGATCCTCTAAGAAAGTAGATCTAACTGATTCAATTATCGCATCAATTTCATCAACTTTCCTAAATACGCTTAATTCTTTGATGGATTTTCCATATGTCTCTTTATCCGAAAAACCAGTTGCATTACTCAAAGATTCACTCCAAAAAGTAATATGTCCTTCATCATTAACAGAAAACACAAATTCAGGAATAAGGGGAGAATCGTG
The DNA here is from genome assembly GCA_964581795.1 of uncultured Thermoplasmatales archaeon. Lineage (GTDB taxonomy): Archaea > Thermoplasmatota > E2 > DHVEG-1 > DHVEG-1 > EX4572-165. The sequence goes on from CAZOPW010000090.1 coordinate 3,177, forward strand.
GCAAATGCTCTCTTCATTTGATTGAATGTTTTTCTTTTTCGTAGAATTAAAAGCAAGCGTTATAGAATGCATTAATTTTCGTTTCCAAAGTGAAAGAATAAACAACTCCTCACTAGGTTCAATGTTTTTTCCGCCTAGATTTTCATTATGCAAGATATCAACATGATATATTTGAGGTATTGACCAATGAAAAACAGGGAATTTAACTTCATCATTCGTATCAAGTTCATTGATTAATTTCATATCCAAAAGAAGAAGATCGGGATCATATCTTCTCCTATATTCAATAAAATCTAGACGTGAGCTGGAACATAATTGAATCTGAAATCCAATATCCTCTAAGATACATTTTAAATCAGATGTTACATTAGAAATCTTATCCTTTACTATAAGAATACATTTAGAGGACATATGCTTAAATCCCCCTCAACCGCATTATGTTAAATAGAGATACAAACCAATCATTTTTAAATCTTATATTATATAAAAACAAAACATATATTAAACCCGTTCATGAAAAATTCCTACAAAATTCCAAAAAACAGCAAATACATTTGATTTTGTAGGATTATTAGAAAAAATCATCTTGGTCAAAGTAGGAAAACAAAATACTTAAATTATAAACTAATATGAGTTTTAAGTAACAAAATAAATATTTTATTAAAACAAAAATGAAATAATGTTATCATGTAAAACACCAGTAATCTTCCTTGATTATAAGAGTACTTTCACCCATCTAAACCACGTGTTTATAAGGAGAAAAACCATTATAATATTGATAATATAATTTA
>CAZOPW010000091.1:0-3496 GCA_964581795.1 uncultured Thermoplasmatales archaeon
TTAATAAAATCTTATAATATTATTCATGGTAAATAGGAGCACTAATAATGAGGGGAACATGCTTTCCAAATGTCACAAATATTAAAAAATATTCAGAATAATCCAAAACATATATTCCTCTGCTATGGTGAATCATTACAATAAATCTAAAAATTGAGTGAATAAAAACAATGAAATTTAATAAAGAAAAAAAAATGTCCATTCTGTAATCATGTCTATCCCTTCAACTTTTCATTTTGTCCAAACAGCGGGAAAAAATCGAAAAACAATCCTAAATAGACTAATATTTCTCTCTTTTTTTCCAAGCCTTTAGAAAAACAGTTCTAAGCTCCTCCTTATTTTTTGCTTCCAACCAATCATTTTGAAAATCTTCTTGGTCCGCTATTTGGGTAATCCACATCAGAGAATGCCAATAGAAATGTTGTTGATCTTCTGACGCAACAATAATAAAAAAAGTATAAATTGGATCAATATCCTTTGAAATAATTAACCCTTTTTTTGTTCTAACCAAAACGATATCAAGTTTCTCTTTCCCTTTTATCAAATGAGAAAAAATTCCCATACCTGGATGTATTACAATATTAGAATCGCATTCTTTACTTTTTAACAAACCATAAAGCTCTTCCTCCTTAATATCAAATCTATCACTTAATTTTTTAGAAAGAACAATTGATAGTTTGTCCATTGTCAGAAGTTTATGTAAATCTAAAATCTCACAATTTTTTATCAAAATTTCAAAACGTTTTTCATGCAGACTATCTCGCTCTATAAGAATCTCCCTTAATTCCTCATCCAGTAAATAACTAGTATTTTTTTCACCGGTTATTCTTTCAACTACATGAAGAAGTGAATATTCCCTCCAAATCTTATCGCGAGCAAAAAACCAATACCAAACGTAACCACCAACGACAAACATTCCAACAATAGCAATAGACATCACCCCCATTTGATAAATTAACAAACTACAGCCAACTATTCCTACAATCTGAACCAAGGGATACAACGGTGAACTAAAACTAGGACGATAATTCCTAATCCTACTTTCCCGCATCATAACGACAGATAGATTTACCAAACTATACAATAAAAGCACAAGCGTAGAAGCAATTTTAACCAATCCTTCAAGATCTAAAAAAAGAATGATAGTAATCATGAAACCAGACGTAAACAATATTGAAACAACAGGCGTTCCTTTTTTAGATATTTTTGAAAAAAAACCGGGTAGTAACTGATCCTTACTCAAAGCCACGGGATAACGAGAAGAAGAAAGTATCCCTGCATTTGCAGTTGTAATAAACGCAAGAACCGCTGCAACACCTAATATGATAAGACCAAGTTCACCAGCAAACACCTCAGCACCTTTTGAAATAGGCATCAACGTGGTAGTTAAAACGGTGTGATCTAACAAACCCACCGTAACCGTAACCACAAGTAAATATAATGCTGAGACCATACCCCATGATAGAAGCATTCCCCGCGGAATATTCTTTTTAGGTTTTTCGATTTCTTCTGCAACACTACAAACTTTGATAAGCCCCATAAAAGAGACAAAAACAATACCTGCTGTTGCAAAAATTGAACCAAAACCATAAGGGGTAAACGGCTGAAATCTTGATAGTTCAAAATAAAAAAAACCAACAATAACATAAAAAATAAGAATGGTAACAAGTCCGGCTACCAAAAAAACTTGTGTTCTACCCGCATGTTTAACACCAGCTAAATTTATTACAGTAAAAATAATACAAAAAATTACTGCAATTATTTTTAAATTAAAATCTGTTAATCCCGGGTTAAAAAGTTGCACGAATGCTCCAATACCGATTAAAGCAAACGCTGTTTTTGCACTTAACGCAAACCAAGAAGCAATACCGCCAATGGTTCCAACAGCAGGACCCATACTTCGATCAATAAAAAAATAATCTCCACCACATTTAGGCATAGCGGTGGTAAGTTCAGAGGCTGAAAGTAAGGTAGGTAACATCAAAAGTGTTGCAATAAGATAAGAGATTATGACCGATGCACCGGTTTCTTGATACGCAATCGCAGGTAAAATAAAAAGACCGGAACTAATCATAGCTCCAGAAGCAATAGCAAATACTTCAAATAATCCTAATTCCTTTTTAAAATCCTTATCTGTTTCAGTTGAGTTCATAGAGTTGAAAATTGCTATGACCGATATATTATTTGTAGATTTTCAATTATTCTACTAATGAAACATTATTAACCTAAGGATTTTTACTATTCATCAATGAGGTAAAAACAGAATAGATAAACATATACTTGTACAGTATTTTCATTCCAATTTCACACTGTTTTTAAGAAAAGATTTCATATTCTCATATTTTCCAAGGCTATCACAATCATTCAGTTTCCATTTATTTTACAATTATTTAATGTATGTAAAACAAAAGGAATCGAAAATCATAACCTTTATAAACTAGTAATCTCGTGGGAACGCAACTGTGAAACGATGAATTCAAAACAAGTAAAACCATGGTTTTTAGTCATCATTGCAATATCACTATTTTTGATATGTGCAGGGTGCACCGAGCAACCCCAAGATGACACTCAAGCAGATAATGAACAAAATGGAAATACAACCGTAACTGTAGCTGCACTGGTAAATGGTGAAGAAATACTCATGGAAGATGTTACTTCAATGCAACAATCTTCTGCTCAACAAGGTCAACAACTTTCTGAAGACCAGGCACTTGAACAATTAATAGACGAAGAAGTATTAACTCAACATGCGCTTCAAGAAGAATTCCTGCCTACTGAGGCTGAGGTAGAAGACGAAATAGACGTTGTTCTAAAACAATACAATATGAGTATGGAGGAGTTAACTCAACAACTTAAACAAAGTGGAATGACCTATGAGGACTATTTCCAAAGTGTCAAGGAAAATTTGGCGAGGGAAAATAGTTTAAGTGATGCGGTTGAAGAATATAATGTATCTGATGAAGAAGCAGAACAACGAATGTCTATGATGCTTCAACAATACAATATGACTCAAGAAGAGTTTAATCAACAACTTCAACAAAGTGGAATGACCTACGAGGATTATATAGATCAAATAAAACAACAAATAGTTCAAGATTATTTACTTGAAGATCTAAAGGAAGATGCAGATATTGAGTATAATATCTGAGCTCATTCCGCATAATCTTTTTTTTTATTAATTTGTACAAATGGTGATAGATTTTCTTGATTCAGCTATTATTGATGTCTTACGCCGAAAAATTGGTTATTCATCTATTTTATACAACAGTGTTGTATGGAATCGGAGATTGTTCTTCTCAATTTAATAAAAGAAAAAGATTGTAAGAAAGTGGTTACTTTTGACATTTTATTAGATATATCGTTGAAAAAGTAACAAAAATTCTAAATTTTTTCTTTATTCGTAATCATTTAATTATTTATTTCTGAATTAACTATCTTATTCGGCTTCATCCCGAAATAGATAATTAGGGGATGAATCATTTTTCTTTTTTTTAAG
>CAZOPW010000092.1:0-3148 GCA_964581795.1 uncultured Thermoplasmatales archaeon
GCGATTCATCCACCGGATGAAACCGGTGGTTTTCTCGCTACTTTTCTATAAATTAAAAAAAGAGAAAGAAAAAATCACCCTAATAAAAAAAAATCGCTTCGAGTGATTCTTATCGATCTGTTTTCATAACTGAAACAATAAGTGAACTGAAATCATCGCAATCGTATGAAAGAATTGTTTCCGTACCCGGTGTAATCCTTGGATGTGATTGGGGGACAATGTCAATGTAATCAATATCTACGATAGTTAAACAAACCTCTATTCCTCGAATAGAATACATCTTAAAAGTATCTGTGGAAACCGGCTCATATAATGAAACATGATCAGATTGAAACTTAATTGTCCATCTTCTACCATTAATATCAGTTAACGTTTCCATTGCACAGATAGATACTATCGATGATCCATCCTTTTCAAAAACAAGAGTCATGTTTCCCTGTTTTCTGGTCGTATCATACCAATAATTATAATCCCATGATGCAGTATAGGTATTATCATTCCATTTATCCGTAATTGATCCATTAATCTCTGCGGTGGAATAACTAAAAAAACTATGCTCAAATTTTTCCTGATATATATCTGTAAAACTATCATTTTCTATGTTTTTTTCAAAAATTGCATCCACTTGTAATGATACTTTAATTGAATGAAAATCAGATAAAGGAAATGATTCATCACCATCAGAATTGGAATCTAGACAACCTGCAAATAAGCTTGAAAAAACGATCAATGACGCCAACATCAGAACTATTTTTAGCAAACATAGCCTTTTCATGTCATTTCACTTAGAACTTAAATTATTTCATTATTTTTAAATTTTTCTAGCTAAAGAAACTGATCAGTTTTTTGAAATCTTGCTTTGTTTCCTATATTAATTATAACACATATTTTCGACAAAAAATTATCGATTTAAATACAAGGTCAAAGAATTTTTAAAACAGCAATTTCATCACTAGCCGTATTTCCGTTCTCACCCATTGCAAGGACCGTAATCACTTGACGATCAAAAACTCTTTCATCCCAAACCCATTGAAACGGTTCATGATAATCCACGTTTTTCAACTCTTCATCAATATAAAACTCAACTTTTTCCACCAAATCGAAACCTTCAACATTAATTTGTATCCTTATATCGCCAATTACCATGGTGCTATCAAGAAATATAGGAAATAAACTTTTGTTGAACATGTAAAGATATCCCCGCGATGGCTTAACAATGGAAACGTCGGGACCTTGTTTTTGATCCCAAAAAATCTCAGTGACAATTTCATTTGATTGACAAAGAGCATTTGCATATTCTGCCGAATACGTTTCATTCTCCATTCCTTTTAGATAGATATTAAAAAAGTGTAGTGCCATTTTTTTACTGACCGCGATGGTTTCATTATTTCGTAACTGACCTCTTGAGTCATTGAATAACTCATAAATTTCTGAGTCGGCAAAGTCAATATGGTTACTGTTCTTGAATCTAAGGAAATATTTATCACCATACGGCATTGATTCAAAAGGAATTTTTCTCCAGGTATTAAGCTGATCATCCTCATCATGATGACTTAAAGGCCGATTGATCTCATCCCAACTTTCTTCTACAAACCAACCATTCACCAAATCAACACCCTTGCTTCCATCTGGTCCTTGAGGAGAAATTGCTAATCCTGCATCAACACGAGAATCACTAAAACGAGTAAGGCCGCTCGGCATATTCACAAGTGCACCCATTATTGCAGTTGTGGTATACGCACCATATGAATGTCCCATACAACCAATCATACCCAGATCTATTTTTCCAAATAGATCAGTATCACTACTATTCCAATGACAAGCCATATCTATCAAAAAACTAATGTCCTTTGGACGATTCTCCCATTCTGTTGTGTTTGAGGCAATAATACTCAATGCCTCTAAGAAAGTGATACCTTTTTCATCCATTAAACTAATTATAAAACTTCTATTACTTCCAATATGTTCTGGTATGATCACAACATAGTTTTCAACGACCAATTGTTCAACATGTGACAACAGACTGTTTCTATCACCACCACCCCCATGTGAAACGATGATTGCTGGATAACATCCTTGTTCTTTAGGATAATACACTGAAGTGGGAATAATTCTATCTCGATTCGAATCATAGAGATTTTCAAAATGTTTTACGGAATAGGGGTCTAATTCACTTTTTTCTAGGTTAATGACCTCAGCATTGAAATCTGAAAAAAAAGTACAAGAATCCATTCCAAAAGTATCTCCTGAAACAACAATCAGTTGAACAAGGGCAAATATTACGATAAGAGTGAACGAATTTTTCATTTATCTTCATAATAACTAAATAACTGAAACTATTTATATTTTATTCATCAAAAAAAATTGTGTGGAGTACGAAAATTATAATTTTATAATTGTTCTAAATGAAATTATTTTTTTCCAATCTAAATTAAGTTACATCTAAATGTGTTGGATATAAAAATTCCTAGGAAATGAGCTAGTACTATGACAACGAATGTGATTATTAGATGAGAAGAGATTACAATCCAAGGGTTATCTTCCCTTTCACGAGCAAGTATTAAACTAATCGCAAATATTAGATATGCTCCAATCATCACACTCATAAGTATTGCATTTTTTAGTGGAAAAATCAGAATTGGAATGATAAAGATAATTGAAAAGATGAATTTTGCTATCAATGTAAAATAAGTGACTTTCCAAATATCCATGTGGGATAAATTATTCTCTGACTCTTTTGAAAAATGCATCCCCATTGCATCGGATAGCGAATCGGTTAACGCAATAGTTAATATTCCCCCAATCACAATGAATTTGGATTGTGTGGATGCATATAATCCAACCATTAGACCAAGGGTTGTCACGATGCCCGATGGAAGACCGAAACTAAATCCAACTCTAAATGCATTCCTCATGATAACGCAGCCAACAAACGTAATTTATATTTTAATTTATATAATAATATTATTGCATTAAATAATTATCGATAAAAAATAATCTAATGCCGTCTTAAAATAGAATTCTATTTCTAAGACCTGATGAAATATCATATGAATGAATTTAAATGAGTTAAAAATTTAGCGGAAATAAAATTTGGAAATGACAATGGCTTTTTACCTTGTTAAAAAATATGCAGGGGAAGGGATTC
>CAZOPW010000093.1:0-3033 GCA_964581795.1 uncultured Thermoplasmatales archaeon
TTTCATTAGAAGAATTAAAAAAGAGTATGAGTGAATCACCGATCCTAGTTGATGTCCGAGGATTTTTCAGAAATGCAAAAGAACACGGGTTTTCTTACATTACTCTTTAACTTTAACTTATATCCATAATCCACCCTCGTGAATATAAGTATCCATTGTGATATGAATGAGAATACAGATGATGCCCATAATCCAAATGGGTTCTTTTTTGGTGTTGACGACGTATTTAATAATGAGGAGCCCTGCTAAAGAAAGCGGGGTAATGATGGTGTGAAGGGTGATGTGAAAATCCATTAGTATCTCGGGTGAATAAAGGTTGAACATGTAATAGAGTCCTAAAGGAAAATCTGGGAATAAACTAAAGAATAATGTTACACCAAGTAAGAGAACGTGATCTACTGGTGGATGTATTATTTTTGATTTATAATGAAAGTAGAATTCTCCAACAAGAAACATACTAGTTCCTGCGAGAAGATGAGGGATAATACCTGGCATTTCCAATCACGATTATTTTATTATTTCCTGTGTATCTTCCCTGTTTATATATGTATTCTTATTTTTTGAAGAAAAAAGATTGATGTGAAAATATTTTTAACTGAATGATTCACTGTAGGTGTTAAAAAAATTTCCAAATAAGAATGGTTTGCTGACTTGATTTTTCTGTGTTATCAACCATGGTTATAGTCACTGTATTTTTAAAAAATCCACTTTTTGTCCATTCCCATGCATAAGGATAGGTAGTATCAGTATATGTTAATTCATCATTGAGATAGAAATCTACATAATCAATACCTGAGGAATCATCATATCCTTCTATTTCAATGCTGAGGTCTCCAATAGAGAGAATTCCTACCCAAAAGAGGATTTTATTATCATTGAAATAAAAAGAATTTTGTTTTGGTTTTGTAATTTCAAAAGATGGCGGGTATTGGTCATTACGAGTATCAATGATTTGAAGGGTAACTGTATCCGAACCTGTTAATCCATCTTTATCTTCTACGGTAACATTAATTGTGTAAAATCCTGATTTTGTGTATATATGGGTTGGATTTTGTGTGGTGCTTTGTTTTCCATCGCCGAATTCCCAAAGCCATTCATACGGAGGTTTTCCTTTTTTGATAGTGCTACTAAATTGTATACTTTCATACACGTTTGCTTCTGTTATTGTTGAGATTACCACGTCTAAATCTCCGGTTGGTGCAATATGACAAAGCGTGGTGTTTGACGTTTGAAATCCTTTGCTATCATTCACGGTGATAGTAACCAGGTAATCTCCTGATTGACGATAATAATGAAGAGGATTAGGACTTGTATCTGTTGATCCATCACCAAAAATCCATTGGTATGAAAATGGTGGAAATCCACCTGTAACTGTTGCATTAAAAGGAATGCGTTCATTGACAAATCCTGAATAGGGTCCACCATGATCGATTTGTGGACGGCTTTGAATAGTGATATTAAGTGGATCTGACCAACCTGATTCACGGTAATGCGTATCTCGAGCTTTCACTCGTATTTGATACGTTCCAGGTTGATGCCATTGATGCAACGCAGAACATGGTTCTCCTGAGTAGTATGGTCCAATGATATCTTTTTCTGAATTATCATCCCATGACCAAACATAGAATAAATCATCGTTATCTGGATCAGTTGAGACTGTTGAAAATGAAAGATTATTATCACAACTACTTATTGTTTCACCTGTTGGTTGTGACGGAATAGAGGGAGCAGTATTTGCTATTTCAGATGTAGTGAACTGCCATATTGATGATTGATTAGTGTTTCCGTAGGAATCATGACTTCTAATCCTCCAGTAATATGTGGTTGAATAGGATAATGTGTTTAATGCATAGGATGAATATGAGTAATTGTCTATGATTAACGGTGGGTTTGTTGTTTGTCCAAAATAAATATCGTATGTGATTGGGTCTTGTTCTGGATCAGTGCAATACCATGAAAGATCTGCATCAACGTCGACATCCACTGCATTGTTACCTGGATTTGGGTTCATTGGTTGAGTCGGAGGGTAATTTACGTATTCTTCTGTTGTAAATGTCCAGATTGGGCTTATTGCCGATTCGCCTTTATCATCCCATGCTTTTATTTTCCAGTAATATGTCGTTGAATAGGATAGTTCACTTGGATTATATGAGGTACTAGTTTGATTATTGCTAACTAAAGGTGGTGAAAAGCTAGTTCCAAAATATACGTCATAGGTAACAGGGTCAGCATCGATGTCTCCACCGGACCAATACAATTTTGAATTAATACCTACATCATTTGATCCATCAAGTGGAATTGGATTGTTAGGCGTGTTTGGTGGATTATTCCCTTGGCTTTCTCCTATTTGAAATATTTTGTATTGATGTGATCCTATTTTTCCTGTTGAAAATGTAAGATTTCCGGAATCATCTGCGAATTCATTACATAATAATAATCCATTTCGTCTTATTTTATATTCAGTGCCTGGTGGAAAACCTGAAAGGATGTATTCTGATGTTTGACTATTTGGTTCAGTGACATCATAGGTTAAAATCAGATCATCATGATTTGCATGCCAAATATCTTCATTCAGGTATGAAATGCTAATATCAAGGTTTTTTGTGCTTGTTATATGAAATCCAGTGGTGTTAAACACGATGTAGTCTGAGTCGATGATGATTGTGTGAAAATGCATGGATTCTTCAACTGAGTAGGTTTGCGTGTCGACGATGAATTGTACCGAATCATCGATATCAAGGTAAGTGATGAGTCCAGATGAAAGGCCTATGAGAGGAATTAAGAGTATAACAAGAAGTTCAAATATGTTTTTAATCATATTTCTTATTGGAATTTCCCCCATGTTTAGAAATTATTTTTTTGTTTTTGAAATGAATTTTTTATTATTTATATGATTCAATACTAATCGTATTATTTAAATGTGACTGCAAAAATAATGGTTTTCACTATAAATTTAAAAAAAGAAAGAAGAGAAAAGAAATAAAAAAAGTGTTTATGGTATAGTAAACATGTAGTCTATTGTTTGTTGATTGT
>CAZOPW010000094.1:0-2687 GCA_964581795.1 uncultured Thermoplasmatales archaeon
TTTTTTTATAAGTTGTTTTGATTACACTAATATTTATCTTTTATTTTGTGTTGCTGGAGGACGAGTGAACAACCGATATTTCTGATTTGGATCACTTAATTCTAGTTCAATTCGTTTTGCAACAAGTTTTGAAGGATCCCTAAGGAAATCTATACGTTCCACCATATCTTTGAAACTACTAAATTTTTGTTTCCTACGTTCCGTTAAAATATCATGCATCATCTTTTTGCCTAAACCAGGTAATAATTCTAAGACATGAAACCGGGTTGAAATAGCAGGAGCATTATTGAAAAACTGGACAAAATATGATTCCTTTTGTTTTACAACATCTATAAGAACATATGGTAATTCACCATGAGCCGTTGCAGTTAAATCCTCAAAACGAACTCGGCCCTTGATTTTTTTAATTTTTTCTCGTTTTTTCGGATTCTTTCCAACATAAATACGATCACCAATGGAGAGTGTCACATTATTTTTTGGAACCAACTCCAAAAGTGTGAATTGATTTTCACCAACTCCATATACAACAGGATGTCGTTGATGAGCAGTAGAATCTACTCTTCCTTCTGGCAAATAGTCAAGAACATAAACAAACTCCTCCAAAGCATTTTCCTCCCTATATTATTCTATATAAAACTCATTTACAATATCAAGGATTTCTTTTACATCCTTTTCAGTTATATTAATTCGTTCTTTTGCAAAAATAGATTGAACTTCTTCTGTTGTCGTTGGAAGTAAATCAGCTATTTTATAAGCATGAATCTCCTTAATTTTTTCTAATTCCATTAATTTTTTAATCATATCCTCTGTTTTATTTGCTGGTAATTTAGCAAATTTTTGAGCATGCTCAAGCGCTATTCGTTGTTCATACAACAACGTTTCTCGTTCCTTTTCTACTTTCCGTAAAAGGTTTTTAACTTCTGCAAGGGAAACATGTGAGACATTCTCGTCAGCAGTGACCATAGCTTAACCTCTCCGAATATGTTCCGGACGAACAATCAATGTTTTTACTTTTTTACCACTTCGTAATTGCACACGGTATGAATTACCTTGCTTACCCATAACCGTTCCAGTATGACCATGAAAACGAACATGAGGCATACCTCGGTGAACAGATGCATCAATAACAATGTTTACTTTTTCACCTTCGTTAAACTGTTGAAGAGACCGGGTAATTGATGTGATTCCTCGATATCGTGGTTTTTTTCTTAATATGTGTCGACTTTTACTTCTTAATCCTTTTGACCGTCTTACCATGTGGTTATTCCCCCTTGACTTCTTTTACATCTAATGATTCAACTTCACACGCGTTTCCAAGTAATTTGCTAATGTTTGGTTGTGTTTTCTCATTATCTCCTGTGACCAGTTCTTTGATGTAAGTTCCCGATTCACTCTCAATTTCAAGTGAAGCCATAGTTTCATCTACATCTAGCACACTACAGCGATAAATCTTCCGTCTTCTAACCTTTTTAGCCCGACGTTTTTCAACGCGTGTTGGGGTTTGTTGATTTATTGTGGTACCCTGTAATGACAGCGCTACCTTTTTAAGTTTTTCTTTTTGAATTGGAGCAGAAGCATGTATTTTTACTACATATACTTTCTGGAAGTGTGCTTCTTTAATTCTAGAGATGTCTGATGAATCAGTGAAACGTAATGAGTTTACTGTTACTGCACCATCACTATTGAGTTTAATTTCTCTTTCTAATTCTTCTAATGAAATAGATCTTTTTTTAGGATTCTTTAACTCTAAGACAAAAGGACGACCATTTCCAAGCATGCGAACATCGATATCTTCTCGTCCTGCACCATGAAAGGTTTCATCCTCAGCCCGAGCTTTGTCCAAGGCGGGCCTAGCAATGTATTCTTCAACACTCTGCTCGTAAAGTTTCCCAGTATACTCGCAATACCTACAACCCTTTCCATGGCATTGTCGGCAAAACCATTTTGTTTGAGGAATCCCACGTTTAAATTTATTATAGCGACCATACATGTACAAAGATTTTATTTGAAGAGAAACCACGTTAAATTGCGTATTAATGATAATCATAATATCCGGATGTTTAAAATCGACGATGTAATCAGATTCATCTTCCAATTTTATTCCTATATATTCGTTTATTTCTTGTTTTATTGAAGCAGTATTACATAATTTGAATCTTTCAATGATATTTTTTTCTTTTTCAAGGATATCTACATCCACATGGCATCCTATTAAAAAAGAATCAAATTCATAGTCAACAATTGATTGTTGAACCAAATCATAAAAATCTTGTAGTTCAAGGAAAAGACCGTCACATAATTCACAATCTCGAATTGGTGTTTCTGAATATTTTGTATGAAGAGTTCGATATCTTTTTCCTGCATCTTGAAAAGATTCATCATTTTTTCGATGCGTACATAACCGACCAATGCAATGATCACATAACTGGTATGTTTCAAGCATCTTTTCTCTTTGTTTTATTTCTGAAGTATCCTTTTCTTTATTCTTTTTTGTAGTCATTACGAAATATCATGATGAAAAAGGAAGTATTAATACATTGTACGATGAATCGTTTTCACCAACACTTTCTTAGCTTACCAATCACAATTAAAAAGATAATAATTGTTAAAAGAATGATATTAAGAATCAAATTAAGATTAATATCACTACTATTTTGAGGTTGATCTGGAGGAATCAATAAATATGT
>CAZOPW010000095.1:0-2658 GCA_964581795.1 uncultured Thermoplasmatales archaeon
AATGAAACTATTGTGTTTTCTGCAGTTGATAGTTATGATACGAATGGAAATATTACTGGATATCGCTGGGATTTTAATGGTGATGGAGTTTTTGATACTGACTGGATAAAAAATAATTCAATAACTCATGAGTATAGTACACCAGGAATATACACTGTTATCGTTCAAGTGAAAGATGCATTTAATACTATTGATTCCGATAGTGCTATCGTTGATATTTCTAGGAATAATCAAGGAGTTGATATTAAAGCGAAGAAAACTGGATTGACAAGTCAAAATATCGTTTTTCAAATTGAGCTTAATTCAAATATAATCTTAAAAAATATCACCTGGTCTTTGGGAGATAATACAACAGCATATGGAAATAAAATAAATCATACGTATATATCGCCCGGTGTCTATTTCGTTACTGTACAAGTCAAAGATAATAATGAATCAATTTTTTATGATGTACACCGAATTGAGATAAAACTTGATACAGATAAGGATTTGTTATCTAATGATCTTGAGGAAATGATTGGCTCCCCTATTTGGACAAAGAATGCATTTATTACGCTACAAATGGATGCTGAATATAATTTGTTAGTTGATAGTGATAATGATGGATATTATGACGTTTTTTATAACACCAGCCAAAATAATTATTCAGTTGTTTCAATGAAAAATATGAGTTATCTAATTGATAATGATTTAGATGGCATGGTTGAATTTTTGTATAATGAAACAACAGGTTCTTTATCAGTTTATGAAGATGATTTAGGATCTGGAAATAATAATGGAAATCAAGGATCGAGTACAAATGATTCACCAAATACCTCTTTTCCACTGTTTTTGTTAAGTATTTTTTCATTTTTTCTGTATATATACATTAAGAAAAGTTATTAATTGAAATTAATTCAAATTTTTTAATTATTTCCTTATTTTACTTTTAATTATTTAGTATTTGATACAAATAAAAAAAAATTTATTTATTATTGATTCATTTTATAAAAATTTTTACAAATGACAACAATACAATTATAATAATTTATTTTATGTATTTATGTACATTAATAGATAATTTTTTATAACATGAAATACATTTACTATACACTTATAGAGATGAAAAAAATCCTAAATTATAATATTTAGGGGGGTAGAGTAAAACATGAAAAGAATAGTTCCACTATTAGTGGTAGGAATTTTGGTCTTAAGTGGCCTAGGCGCAGCTTCCACACAAACCGCAAATGACACGATTACAGAAACTGAAAAGGATGTAAAACTCCAAAATTTTGATTTACTTGTTACAAAACCAACATTTACAACGCAAGATGAATTCATTACTATTAACTTAGATCAGTCTGAAACGTTTCTTTCAAAATCTGGTGCACCAATGTTACCTGTTATTACGAAAACATTTGATTTTCCTGTTGGAACCGCAATTAAAGATGTCAATGTTGATATGAATTATCAACGATATAGTCTTGATAGAAAAATCACTCCAACACCAGTTTTTGTTCCACAATGCATGGAAATCAATCCAGATCTACTTGAAGAAAAGCGAATTGATGAAACGGTATATGAGAGTGCAGCACTCTATCCAGATGAACAATACAAAATCAAAATTGGATCAGGTATTAAAGAAATGGAACATGTGATATTTGTTAATGTGAAATGTTTCCCACAATATTCACCAGAAAATGATTTTGTGAACATCCCTACACAAATTACTATTGATATTGAATATGAAGCAGCTGATCCATTACCACAACCAGCTCAGCAATATGACATGATCATCATTACCCATGATGTATTTGAAGATGAAATGCAACGATTAGTTGATCATAAGGAAAATATGGGTCTAAGTACAAAATTAGTCACCGTTAATGAAATCTATGACACATATGATGGTTCCGCTGATTGGGAAGAAGTCAAAATGTATCTTGCTGAACATGTGAAAGTATGGGATACCAAATTCGTGTTACTTGCTGGTGGTCATATGGGTCAAACATATGATTGGTGGGTTCCTGATTTCGAAAGTAACAACTGGGATCCAGCTAGTGAATATGGAACATGGGATGAACACTATTCTTCAGATTTGTATTTTGCTGATGTCTATTACATTGATCAATATGGGAATCGAAAAATGGAAACATGGGATTCAAACGGTAATGGAGAGTATGCTGAAGGACCAGATATGCCTCAAACTGACGTGATGGATTTCTATCCTGATGTCCATTTGGGAAGATTACCAATACGCTATGAATGGGAAGCAGATGTTGTTGTTGATAAGATAATTGCGTATGAAACAGGTGCTGATGATTCATGGTTTAAAAAAGCAGTGCTTGCTGGTGGAGATGGATTCCCACCAGAACGATATGGTGATATTGCTGATCCAAATGCATGGGAAGGAGAAATCGTTTGTGATGAATTTGCAAAATTACTTGCAAATAGAGGTGTACAAAGTACGAAATGTTACTGTTCTCATGAAGGAGATATTAAAGTCAATGGAGCTGAAGATGTGTACACTGAGGTTTCAAAAGGATGTGGCTTTGTTCATCTAACCGGTCATGCCTGTCCATTTTCACTAGGAAGTTATGAACCCGGAACGGGTATAAGTCCAGAACCACCATTAACTGCATTTTATAACGGTTTTGATGCACGTCAATATGATTGTGG